>MWJR01000010.1 GCA_002127415.1 Calditrichaeota bacterium AABM5.125.24 | reverse complement strand
GGTTAAAGTTATTGCCTTTTCCTCCTGTCCACAATATCGGGGGAAGATCACTTGTCTGACCAGGCCGGACAGGAGTGTCCGGCCTACTAATGACTAACAATAACAACTGCCAATGGAAGACATCACCAGATTAGGTTTGCTGCTGCCTAGGTTTATCACTGAGATGCTGGTGGCGATAGTCTGTGGCGGCATTATCGGCCTTGAGGCCGGTATGCGCCGGGCTGCCGGACGTCAGCATCCGACCGGTCTCAGGGATAATATCCTCGTCTGCCTGGGGACCGTGCTTTATATGATTGTATCCGAGCTGGTGGTTCTTAATGCCGGTGAGGGTGTGTCCTCGGATCCGTCACGTGTGGCGGCTCATATAGTGACGGCTATGGGCTTCATCGGCGCGGGTATCATAATCCAGCAGCGCGGCGGTATGGAGGGGCTCACCAGTGCAGCGACCATCTGGGTGGTGGCAGCCATCGGTCTGGTTATAGGGGCTGGATACCCGCTTTTAGGGATGCTGATCACGGGCGCCACCTTGCTGACCCTGACCATCCTGCACGGTATAGAGAGGCATCTGTATAAGCGGCCGCGTCCCCTCTTGCTCAAACTGACCGTTCGGGAGGACAGCCCTGAGGTTCGACGGATACTGCAGGAGCTGCTCGAACGACATAAAGTCTACCCGGAGAGTCTCCGTGCCGAGAAGGGGGTGGAGGGGGTAAAGCTGACAGTGCAGGCGCCTGAGGAGCCGGAGGACATCCGCCGCCTGACCACCGACCTCTGGACGCTGAAGGGGGTGACGGAGGTGGAACATTGATGGGGACACCATACTTAATTATTAAAGATATTGCTTAAGGCAAACAAAGTCATTTATATAATTAAGTATGGCGTCCCCATAATTCTATATAATTCCCTTTTTCTTCAAGCTGACGAACCCCTGTGCGCCGATGATGATGTGGTCCAGCAGCTCGATACCCATAATCCTTCCGGCCTGAGCTACCTGCTTGGTGATGGTGACATCGGTCTGGGAGGGGGTGAGGTCGCCGGAGGGATGGTTATGCGCCAGTATGACCGAGTTGGCGGCGTGTTCGAGCGCGGGGGCGAATACCTCACGTGGGTGCACCACCGCCCGTGACAGGGTTCCTATCGAGATCACCTCGTCGTGAATGAGCCTGCTCTGAACGTTCAGGTAGAGCCCGCGCAGATGTTCCTTCTTCAGTAAGCCCATATTGCGCAGGTAGCCCCAGGCGTCTTCCGGCCCGCGGATTATGGGTATATGGCTAAACGGCTCCTCGAAGAACCTCCGCCCCAACTCGAATATAGCCACCACCTGACACGCCGTGGCCAGTGATACGTTCAGCATATCGGCTAAGCGCCCGGGATTACGTTCCTCGGTGATGGCTTTGCTGCCGTATTCGCGGATTATTTTCTGAGTTATGTGGAGGGGATCCACATCTTCGTCGGGCTGCCCGTGCGTCTGCGTACTCAATGCCAGCATCATCAGGTCCTGGTTCTTCAGGCTGTCCGGTCCGTAGAGCAGTATCCGCTCGTAGGGGTCAACCTTGTGATTAGCTTTGCCGAGGTATATCGGTGTGGTGGCGGCTTCACCAACCTGGTCCATCTCGGTGGTCTCTCTCGCCGGGGCCTGAATGCGGGCGCGTTTAACCCCACTCAACATTACGAACGGCGGGGTTTCCGGTTCGGTATCGACCAGTCGCTGGCACAGCTCGCTGATCCGTCGTCGAAGCTCTTCGCCCCGGCGGCTGTCGAACTGGTCGGATTCTGAGGGGAGGGACTCGATGTCGGCTCGCAGTCGTTGGACCTCATCGCGCCAGTAACCCTTACCGCACAGCAGGTCGGGATCGGTGAATATCCGCTGTCGCACGTGGGTGAGCGCTGCGGAACGGACCTCCTCCAGCATTCGATCGGGATCGCAACCGGGATGCACGCTTTTGCCTGTGGCCGCATCGAGTTCCAGACGGAGGTCTATCAGTTCGGAGGTTATCTCCTGTCCGGCCAGTTTAGGGCGTTCAATCCGGTCGATCAACACCAGTCTTCCGGAGAGTTGGAGCTTCTCGGTTAGATTTGATATCCAGGATGCGGGCTTACCCAGGTAGAACTCTGCCCAGGTGGTCATTATGCAATCGAACTGCTCGTTCGGGAATTCAGGTGCGCCGATGGAGAGCTCGATTGTATCGATGTCAGCGCTGGACGGATCGGTCGCCTGGTGTGATTGACCGAGCAGGATTTTACGTGACTTTTCCAATCGGGCCGGGACCCAGTCGGCCACTATAATCCTCGGATAGTATCTTCCGATTTGGGTGGCCAGGTCCGCATCCAGCCCTCCGATTATCAGCGCCGCTCTCCCGCCGGCACCGAGCTCCAGAAAGTCGAACCGTTCGTGGTTAAATGTCAATTGTAGATTGTCGGCTATCAGATCACTTTCGATCCAGGCGGGACTTCGCGGTCGGTGGTGAGCAGCGCCAGTTCGGGTTCTGAGCCTGCTGCCAGCAGCATACCCCGTGAGAGCTCGCCGCGCAGCTTGACAGGTTTCAGATTTGTCAGAACCACTATCCGACGACCTATCATCTGGTCGTGTGAGTAGGTCTCGGCTATACCGGCCACTATCTGGCGGCGCTCGGAGCCGAGGTCAACCTCAAGCGAGAGGAGCTTGTCCGTGCCCTTGACCGGCCGGGCTGCAGTGACCACACCGACCCGGATGTCGAGGCGGTTAAATTCGTCGATGGTAATTTCGATGGTTTCATCCTGTAGTTTAGCCCCTTGTGGGCGTTTTTCGAGTTTTATGCGCGGGAAGAGGTGTCTGCCCGGTTGAGGTGACATAACGCGACCTGCTGGACTGTCCTGATATATCCAACTCTTCAACTCTGCCATCTTGACCGGCATTACCGGCTCCAGGAGCTCAGCAACCTTGTAAAGAACATCAAAAGCGTCCATCATTGAATTGGCAATGCTGGCTGATTTTCCCCGTTCTTCCTTCCATGGCTCGCATATCTCAATCGATCGGTTCAAAGCACGAACAGCCTGAAATATTTTTTCTATTGCAGAATGAGGTCTCATAGCATCGATGTCTTTCCGAACTAAGTCCTCTAAACTACTTGCCATATATCCGAACTCTTCGGGAAGCTGTTTGCCTACGTAATCATAATAAGTGCCATGGCGCGGCACCGTTCCCCATTCGAACTGATGCCACAGCTTTGCCAGTCGGCTGTAGAGGTTGCCGAGGTCGTTGGCGAGGTCGGCGTTTATCCGGTTGACGAGAGCCTCTTCGCTGAAGCCGGCGTCCTGCCCCAATACCATTTCCCTCATAAGGAAGAAGCGGAATGCATCGGGGCCGTATTTATCGGCCAGCTCCAGCGGCTTGACGACCTCGCCTGTGGATTTGGACATCTTGGCGTCATCCCTGGCCATCCACCAGCCGTGAGCCAGGATGTGGCGGGGGGGGTCAATCCCGGCGGCGTGGAGCATAATCGGCCAGAAGACAGCGTGGGTGGTCAGGATGTCCTTGCCGATCAGATGGATGTCGGCCGGCCAGGCGACCTCTACCGCTTCCGGTGGGAACTTCGTGGCCGTGTAGTAGTTGATGAGGGCGTCGAACCAGACATAGGTCACATAATCCTCGTCCCACGGGATAGGTATGCCCCAGGTGAGACGGCTTTTCGGGCGGCTGATGCACAGGTCTTCGAGCGGCTGCCTCAGAAAGCCCTTGACCTCGTTCATACGGAAGGAGGGGAGCACGGCGTCGGGATGCTTCTCATAGTGCTGTATCAACCAGTTCTGGTAATTTGACATCCGGAAGAAGTAGTTGGTCTCCTTGATCTTCTCAACCGGCCGCCCGCCGATGGGGTCTTTGCCATGGTCCAGGTCCTTCTCGGTGAAGAACCGCTCCTCATAGACCGAATACCAACCCTCATACTCCTTCTGGTAGATGTCGCCCTGCTGATAGAGCCTGTTCAGGATTTCGGTGACCACATCCACGTGGCGCTGCTCGGTGGTGCGGATGAAGTCGTCGCAGGAGATGCCGAGCTTCTCCCAGACATCAATCCACAGGCTGGCCATCCGGTCGCAATGTTGTTGGGGCTCCAGACCGGCTTTAGCTGCCGCGCGAGACACCTTCTGGCCGTGCTCATCCAGACCGGTGAGAAGATGGACACTGTCAGTTCCATAGAACAGCCGTTTGTATCGAGCCAGCACATCGGCCAGTATGGTGGTGTAGGCGTGGCCGAGATGCGGCTCGTCATTGACGTAGTAGAGCGGGGTGGTGAGGTAGAATCGTGGTGCCATAGATTTTCCGGTCGTTTATGGTAAGAATTAAGAATTAAAAATTAAGAGTTATATGCCAGTTCGATGGATCTTCAAGATAACAACTCTTAACTCTTAACTATATTTCAATCGCTCATCTGGTCGAGGCTGTCGTCATGTTCATCGTGCTCTCTGATGGCCTCCAGCGGCTCCGCTGTCTGTTGTTCGGTATAATCCTCATATTCGAATGCCAGGCAGCATTTCAGTCTTCCGCATCGGCCGGAGAGCTTGGAAGGGTTAAGGATCAGGTTCTGGGTCTTGGCCATATGCGTGGTTATCGGTCGGAAGCTGTTCAGAAAGGTGATGCAGCAGAGCCTCTTCCCGCACACACCGTAGCTGTCCCCGCGCTTGGCGTCGTCACGTGCACCGATCTGCCTCAGTTCGATACGGGTGTGGAAGGTTCCGGCCAGGTCACGCACCAGCTCACGGAAATCGACCCGCCCTTCAGCGGTGAAGAAGAAGGTCAATTTCAGCCCGTCGAAGCGGTATTCCACATCCACCAGCTTCATAGGCAGGTTGTGAGAGGCGGTTTTCTCTCTGCAGACCTGCAGCGCCTGCACCTCATTTTCGCGCAATTTCAGGATTCGCTGAAGGTCCGGTTCGAGGGCCCGGCGGATGACGCTGTATTGCAGGTCATCCCCCCGGAGGCTCTCGGAAGGGGTCAGCACACACTTGACCTCCCCGGCGTCCTGTCCCCGTTCGGACTCAACGATGGCGATGTCCCCCACGCGGAAGGGGAATTCGCTGGGGTTATTGAACAGCTCCCGGCGGTGGCCCTTGAACTCGACCAGCACGCACCCGCCTCGTCCGGTGGAGGGCTTTGAGAATAGCTCTTTCACCTTAGTATCCGGTGTATTTTAAGCGCCAGCGTCATCAGCGCCAGCGGCATATTGGCGTTATCACCGACTGATATGCGTGTCTCCTCGATCTCCTGCCATACCCGGTCGAGCTGATCCTCTTCATACCGGGCGGCCATCCGTCCGATAACGGACTCCTGTCCTGCAGTCTGAAGGTATGTCCTGGCCTTATCCGGGCCGAATGACTTCCATATCAGGGCATCCCTCAGCCATACGGTGATGTAGCTCAGACGTTCGGCCAGCTCAAGCCGCCGGCTGGCAGCGGTCCAGCTGTCGATGAAGGCGGTGAGCTTCAGGGCGTTACCTACGGCGGCGGTGCGGAGGAATTCGAGGCCGTCTTCCAGATTATCAGTTGTTCCGCCTTCGCTCAGAGCCATGGACCTGGCGTAGCTGCCGGAAGCCAGTCTGGCTGCTGATTCGGCCGCTTTATCGGATTGGCTGCGTCTGCGGATCAGTGCCTCGGTGAGCTGCTCTACCGATAGCGGTGCGAAGCGCACCACCTGACAGCGCGATACGATGGTCGGCAGCAGCCCGCGGGTGCTCTGGGCTATGAGCAAAAGGCAGCACCGGTCCGGCGGCTCCTCCAGATGCTTCAACAGGGCGTTGGCCGACTCTTCTGTCATCTGGTCGGCCGGCTGGATGATTGCGGTTCTGACCCCCGGCCGGTCGGGCGCCAGCGACAGGCTCCTGCGAAAGTCACGGATATGTTCGATCAGTATCTGTCCTGATCCGCTCAGCTTGAGGGGCGCGTAAGGGTCGTCGGCTCTGGCGGCCAGGATCTTCTCTAACTCTCTGTTAACCTTCTCCTCATCCGCCTTCTTGGTTATTCTTGGCAGAGGGAACAGGGGGAGCAGATTCGGGTGCTGCCACCTTCTTATCTGCCGGCAGGAGTTGCAGTTGCACTCCTCGAATGCCGACTTTTCCGCTCCGGACGGGCAGTTCAGCACCCGGGCCAGTTCCAGTGCCATCGCCGCTCTGCCGGAACCGGCGGGTCCGACGAACAGGTATGCGTGAGCCAGCCTCCCGCTGGCCAGTATCTTGAACAGCTGCTGCCGGAC
>MWJR01000057.1 GCA_002127415.1 Calditrichaeota bacterium AABM5.125.24 | reverse complement strand
CTCCACCGGTCAGTGGATGAACCGACTGCCCGACCGGACTGGGGTCAGCGTTGGTCGGTATCGACCTATTCCTCCTCTGGTTTCTCCGCCTTACCCCTGGCCCTTCTGGCAGGGCCCTTTTCCGCAACCTTTTCTTCCTCAGCGTTGTCAGGCCGACCTAACTCGATCCCCACCTGTTCGGCGATGTGCACCTTCTGCCCGTCGGGATCAACCAGTTTCAGTTTGCCAACGGCCTTCTCAATCTCAACAGACTCAATCTGTCTCCCCTTCAGGCAGACCATATGCCCGAACTTTTCCTGAGCCACCAGCTCGACCGCCGATGCTCCGAACTGGGTGGCCAGTATGCGGTCGAAGGCGTTGGGCGAACCGCCGCGCTGCAGATGCCCGAGAACCGTGACCCGCGTCTCGATGCCGGTCTTCTCCTGGATCAGCCGGCCAACATAATGACCCATCCCGCCCAGTCGGATGTGGTTATATCCCCCGGTTGCCTCGGCCTGGATCACCTGTTTACCACCCAGCGGAACCGCACCTTCCGCCACCACAATGATACTGAAACGGCTGCCCGTGATCTGGCGCCGCTTGACCATATGGCAGATCTTACCGATGTCGAACGGAATCTCCGGGATCAGGATACCATCGGCCCCGCCGGCTATCCCCGATTCCAGCGCTATCCAGCCGGCGTCGCGCCCCATCACCTCCACCACCATAGCCCGGTGATGGCTCTCGGCGGTTGAATGAAGCCTATCGAGCGCCTCGGTGGCGGTATTGACCGCAGTGCTGAAACCGAATGTCAGGTCCGTGGCTGACAGGTCATTGTCGATGGTCTTGGGAACCCCCACCACCGGCACACCGAGCCTGAACAGGTCGCGGGCGATGGAGAGGGTGCCGTCGCCGCCGATGCAGACTATGGCGTCCAGCCCCAGCACGTCGATGTTATCCAGTATCAGCGGCGTCAGGTCCTTAACCACCTTCTTGCCGTTCTCATAAGTGACGACCTCGAATGGATTGCCACGGTTGGTGGTGCCGAGGATGGTTCCGCCCCGGTGCAGTATCCCCCTGATGTCGGCCACTGTCAGCGGCTTCAGGTTGCGGGCGTAGATCAGCCCGTCGAAGCCATCCTCGATGCCGATTACATCCCAGCGGTAATTGAGCTGGGCGGCGCGCACCACCGCTCGGATAACGGCGTTCAGACCCGGACAGTCGCCACCGCCGGTCGATATTCCGATCTTACTGATCATCGTTTATCCCTTATTTAACTGGGCTGCTGACCCCCTTTACCCCCAACGGCCGGATCCGAACGGATTTCGCCGGGCCTCGCATCGAACCAAACGTAATATACCACAAGCTACACAGGGACGCAACAGCCTTCCCTGTAACTACTAAAACCGGTGAACGGGGTCGGCGCGGCGTCGATCAATATCCGACCGACGTCTCCGGCGTCGTTCACTTGACACAGGGAAAAGCCAGTATTAAATTGAGAGAAATTGCCAGCCCCAATAACAGGAACACGACCTGCCACGATTCCCCGATGATATGAGCCCCTGTTTGCTGACAACCGAGCGCGAATTACCGCCAGGCTATCCGGCAATTGCTGGACTTGAAACCCGGCGGTTCTAAACGCAACTATCACCAAGGCGCTACAGCCAATTAATTAATAGGCTACCAATTCAGAGGGTAAATAGATTTGGACGAGAAGGGCCCCGGTTACCGTCAGATAACCAACTCAATTGTGCGAACCGGCACTGGAAAGGGTTGGGAGGAGTGGTTTGAGATACTGGACCAATGGAATGTAAGGGTGAAAGGGCATTCACTGACCGTAAAATATCTACAGAGACACTACACACTGAGCCGGTGGTGGGCGGTGGCGGTCGCGCTGCGCTACGAGCGGGAGAAGGGGCTGAAGAGGTAGGCCCCCGGGATTCAGAATTCAGCCCCCCTCTGCGTCGATACTACCGGAAGCGTGCTCCGGAGTATGAGCGCATCTACCATCGTGACGATCCGACCCGCCGGGCCGAACTCGCTGCTATCGCCGAAGTCCTAAGGAAGCTCCTCTCGGACCGCCGCGTCCTCGAAATCGCCTGCGGCACCGGGTTCTGGACACAAATCGCTGCCCAGGTCGCCAGCCATATAGTCGCCATCGACACCTCCCCGGAGATGCTCACCATCGCCCGCCGAAAAGAGCTCCCACCAGATAAGGTTCAGTTTCACATCGGAGATGCTTATTCACCCGAGACCATTCCGAGCGACTTCGATGCCGGAATGGCGAACTTCTGGCTATCCCACGTGCCGAAATCCAGACTTGGTGAATTCCTGCGGCGGTTTCACAACAAACTGGGATCAGGCTCGGTGGTCTTTATGGCTGACAACGTCTATATGCCGGGGTGCGGAGGGGAGCTGACCCAACGGTCGGGATCGGCGGATACCTTCAAACTGAGAACCCTGCAGGATGGATCCCGCTTCGAAGTGCTCAAGAACTACTACGATGAAGAGGAGCTCCACCGGATCTTAGATCGATACGCAACCAATCCGACTATCTATATGGGAGAATGCTACTGGTGGGTCGGCTATAAGGTCCCCTGTAATAAATAACCGCTGTCATCCCACCGCGACTTATAACAATGCTTGAGAGTATTTTCGTAACTTAGCTGTAGTGTTCTGTCAAGAGTAAAATGATGGCTCATATTCAGTCAGGTGTAATACTGCAATGATTGATATCCCCTCTTCTTTGTCCCCCCTTAATAAGGGGGGTCAGGGGGGATCCAGCCAGTTGTCCAACTATTGTCACATTATGAGACATTATGTGGTTGACGTGACCGTAGTCGGGGCTGTCTCAAGCCCGACTGTCGGGGTTGAGACAGCCCCGACTACAATATCCTTATACAAAATTCTTTCAAGCATTGTTATACAACAGAAAAAGCCGTCAATCCTCTGTGGTTGACGGCTTTTTTAAGGGCATTAATTTGTCACTCCCGCGAAGCTTGTCCCTGCGAAAGCAGGAGTGTGAAAGTTCGAAAGGTATAGGAGGACGGGGCTCTGCAATAGCAGGGGGTGATGGGCAGGCGGGACGCCTGCTCCACTTCACCAGTAAAAATTCACATGGTCAATTCCATCAGGCTGGGCGTCGTTTGCCTGATGATTGATTGACTTTGAAAGGAGATAACCTCTCCAGTGGGGCAGGCGTCCCCGCCTGCCACTACGTCTCTACCTGTTCCTTTGTTTCCTCATCGTCGGCCACCGGCTCGGTATAGTCGAATGCCGCAAGCTGCTCGTAGTAGTGCCACTTGCGGCGGACGTCCAGCTGCGAAGCCTCCATCAACTCCTTCGCCCGTTCCGGTTTGAACTTGGTCAGCATCCGCCAGCGGGTCTCGCTGTAGGCATACTCCTGAACCGGAATTGACGGGGGCTTTGAGTCAATCCTGAGCGGGTTCAACCCCTCCTTGGCCAGCTCCGGGTTAAACCGATACAGCGGCCAGACGCCGCTCTTGACCGCCATCTCCTGTTGATGCATCCCCTTTGACATATCTATCCCGTGAGCGATGCAGTGGCTGTATGCGATGATCAGCGAAGGCCCGTCGTAGTTCTCCGCCTCGATAAAAGCCCTGACGCACTGGGCGTCGTTGGCACCCATCGCCACCTGAGCCACATAGACGTGCCCGTAGGCCATCGCCATCAGCCCGATGTCCTTGCGGGGAGCCGCCTTGCCGGAGGCGGCGAACTTTGCCACCGCACCCATGGGTGTCGCCTTCGAGGCCTGACCGCCGGTGTTTGAGTAGACGCCGGTATCGAGAACCAGCAGGTTAACGTTCTTGCCTGTGGCCAGGACGTGGTCGAGCCCACCATAGCCGATGTCGTAGGCCCAGCCGTCACCACCCATCCCCCAGACACTCTTCCTGACCAGCGCATCGGCCACCTCCAGCAGGTGCCGAGCCTCCCAGCGGTCGATCGACGCTACCCTCTTCTTCAGCTCAGCCACCCTCTCCCGTTGAGCGTGGATCTCCTCCTCATCAGTCTGTTTGCAATCTACTATGGCGTCGATCAGCTCCCCTCCGATCTCGCCCTTCATCCTGTTCATCATCTCTATGGCGAATTCGCGGTGCTTGTCGAGGGTCAACCGGAAGCCGAGGGCAAACTCGGCGGTGTCCTCAAACAGTGAGTTGTTCCAGGTTGGTCCGCGGCCATCCTTGTTGACAGTCCAGGGTGTGGTCGGCAGATTGCCGCCGTAGATAGATGAGCAACCGGTGGCGTTGCCGATTATGGCCCGGTCGCCGAACAACTGGCTGACCAGCTTCACATAGGGGGTCTCGCCGCAGCCGGAACAGGCGCCGGAATACTCGAACAGCGGCTCCAGGAACTGCGACCCCTTGACCGTGTTGACCTTCACCAACCTCCGGTCAACCACTGGCAGATTAAGGTAGAATTCGTAGTTCCCCTTTTCAGATTCGCGCAAGGGGGGCAGGGGGGACATATTAATTGCCTTCACATCAGCCTCGGTCTTACTGTGAACCGGACAGTATTCCACGCAGAGACTGCAGCCGGTGCAGTCCTCAGGCGCCACCTGAAGGGTGTATTTCATCCCCTTGAAGTCCTTGGCTTTATAATCAGCCGACTTGAAGGTGGGAGGTGCTCCCTCCAGCAACGCAGGATCGTAGACCTTCTGCCGGATAGCCGCGTGCGGGCAGACGATAACGCACTTGCCGCACTGGGTGCAGAGGTCTGGCTCCCACACCGGGATGTTGAGGGCAATGCAACGCTTCTCCCACCGGGTCGAACCGGTGGGGAAGGTTCCATCGACCGGGAAGGCGCTGACCGGCAGGCTGTCGCCCTTGTAGGATATTATGGCGCCCAGTGTGTTGCGGACGAACTCAGGCGCCTCGGGTGATACTGGTGGTGGCTGTTCGAAGGTGGAGGTCGCCCGGTCCGGAATCTTCACCTCGTGCAGGTTCTCAATGGTCTTATCAACCGCGTTGTAGTTCATTTCGACGACCTTTTCCCCTTTGACACCGTATGTCTTCTTTATAGACTTCTTGATCTCGGCTATGGCCTCGTCCCTGGGCAGGATGCCAGATATGGCGAAGAAGCAGGTCTGCATTATGGTGTTGACCCTCTCCCCCATCCCGGTGTCGCGCGCCACTTTGTATGCATCGATGACATAGAACTTCATCTGCTTGTCGATAAGTTGCTGCTGCATGGACCGCGGCAGCGTGTCCCAGACCTTGTCGGGCGGAACATAGCTGTTCAGAAGGAAGGTCGCGCCGGGAACCGCCGCCGAGAGCATATCATACCGCTCGAGGAAGACAGTCTGGTGGCAGGCTATGAAGTTAGCCTTGTTTATCAGGTAGATGGATCGGATCTCACGGGGACCGAACCTCAGGTGCGATACGGTGACCGAGCCGGATTTCCTTGAATCATAGACGAAGTAACCCTGGGCATAGTTGTCGGTCTCCTCGCCGATGATCTTGATTGAATTCTTATTGGCGCTGACCGTCCCGTCAGCACCCAGACCATAAAACAGTCCGCGGAAAACATCCTCCCCTTCGACTGAGAATTCCGGATCGTATGGGAGGCTCATATGGGTCACATCATCTTCGATGCCGACTGTAAAACGTCGCTTGGGCTCGGGTCTGTCCAGCTCGTCATAGACCGCCTTGACCATCGCGGGTGTGTATTCCTTGGAGGAGAGCCCGTAGCGCCCGCCTATGATAACCGGCCTCGACTCAAACGGGGTTATGCCGTCCACCATTGCCTCGGAAACGGCGGTGACCACGTCCTTGTAGAGCGGCTCACCTTCGGCGCCGGGCTCCTTGGTGCGGTCCATAACGGCGATACCCTTGACTGTGGCGGGAAGCGCCTCTATGAAGTGCTTCACCGAGAATGGACGGAACAGTCTGACCTTAATCACCCCTACCCGCATCCCCTTATCGACCAGGTAATTCACCGCCTCGTGGGTGACCTCAGCCCCGGTTCCCATAATGACGATGACCTCTTCGGCTTCGGGGTGACCGAAGTAGTCGAACAGGTTATACCGGCGGCCCACCACCTCGTAGAACCGATCCATCACTTTCTGGACAACTTCCGGGCAGGCGTCATAGTATGGATTCAGCCGCTCGCGGGCCTGAAAGAAGACATCGGGGTTCTGCGACGAACCGCGCAGCACCGGCCTTTCCGGGTTCATGGCTCGCTGGCGATGGGCGAAAACCGCCTTGTCGTCGATTACAGCCAGCATATCATCTTCGGTCAGCGCCTCGATCTTCTGCAC
>MWJR01000259.1 GCA_002127415.1 Calditrichaeota bacterium AABM5.125.24 | reverse complement strand
GTTTACCGGTCGGTGGGCGGGCATGCCTACGGGTCGGTCTATCCGGGGCCGATGGGGGCAGTGCTGTCGAACCTGCTCGGTTCACGTCCGATGGCGCATCCGGAGCTGCCGCATCTCTCGACCCTGTGCGGGGTGTGCAGGGAGGTCTGTCCGGTGGGGATAGACCTGCCGCGGCTGCTGCTCGAGCTGCGTGCACGGGGGCCGAAGTCAACGGGGGAGCGGTTGTTCGCTTCGGGATGGGGATGGGTGATGTCGTCCTCGCCGCGCTTTGAGACCGCCGGACGGTTAGCCAGGCTGGTCGGGAGGGTGCTGCCCGGGGGGTTGCCGGGCGGCTGGCTTAAAGGTGGCGGCGCCGCGTTCAGGGATGCGGCAAAATAAACGGAGATAGAGGGGATTCGAATATGACCGAGGGAAAAGGCGGCAGTCGTGCGCCCTCGCTGGTCGAGCTGTTCCGTCAGCACTGGTTCGAGGCGGCCGGCGAGTATATTCCGGTGGCGTCCGGGGCTGATCTGGGGGAGCTGCTGGTGCAGTTCATCAGGGGTAACGGGATCGCCTCGGTTGTCCTGGCTGGACCGCCGCTCACCTCATCGGTGGGGGAGGCGCTGGCGGGCGGGGTTGAGATCCTGGCCGACTTCGGTCGTGAGACCCACGACCGGGAGGTGGCTCTGGAGCATTGCGGCGATGCCGGAGCCGGGATAACCGGTGTGGACGCCCTCATTGCCGCTACCGGGACCCTGGTGGTCACGTCGCGCGGGAGGGGGGACAGGCTCGTATCTTCGCTGCCGCCGGTTCATATGGTGGTGGCGTCCGAGGCGCCGGTGTTCAGCGACCTGGAGACCTTTCTGAAGGCGGCGCCGCGGGACCTCAGCTTCAGCTTCATCACAGGACCCAGCCGCACCGCCGACATAGAGAAGCGGCTGGTTCTCGGCGCGCACGGGCCCAAAAGGGTCATCGTATGGGGACCGGAGTGAGGCTTTCGGCATTCAGCTGACAGCTTTTAAGCTGAAAGCTGACCGCTGATAGCTGACAGCTACTTGATTGATAGAGTGACAGTAACTATATTTTAAGACTGTTGACCAATAGAAAAATATGGTGGCCCGACGCTCTTGTCGTAAGTCCAAGTGTGGCCCGGGTTGCTTGCAACCCGGGTTTCATCCGTAATCATCGGGCTTCACAATGAACTATTCGAGGTGTTTCCAATAACGTTACTCACTCTTGATTTTGGTATTGGGAGCTTTTCGATAACATATTGTCAGAAGAGACCCGGGTTGCAAGCAACCCGGGTCACCCAACATTGTGACGGTCTAATCTGCAAGATTTAACGGATAACCACAGGAATTGTAAACACTTGTTGAGTCATAACACTATCATCTGCCGTTCAGCAGTTTTCCTAACTGTCCTCGGGCTGCTGATGACCGGCTGTGCTGAGCCCGACGGTGCGGTGGGCAGCTCGGTGGGGGTGGACCTCGGCGGGCGGTTCGCTTGGGACAGCTTCCACGCCGACGCCGACACCAGCTACGCTGCCCCCCAGTCCGGCACCGGCGGCAGCCCACATCTATATGTCGGCAGGGCATTCGGGATAACCGCCGAGCCGTTGTTGCGTTTCAACAAACCGCCGGAGCCTTGGCCTATCGATTGGTGGGTGGATTCAGCCCGCATCGACGTGCATTACCAGGGGGGCATCAGCGATGACGATTTCCCGCCTCTGGAGGGCTTTGTTATAGACCTTGCCTGGCGCGAGGCTGAACCGCCCGAGTGGGGGTCGCTGCCGGGGGGGGCACCGGTTGAGGTTCGAATAGACTATGCGCAGCCGGATTCCGGTTCAGCCGCCTTTATCCTGCCGCCGGAGATGGTTGCCAATTGGTTGTCCTGGGTTGACAGCAGCCTGATCGACACCTCCTGGCACGACACAACCCGCGCTGACAGCGGGCTGACGCTGTGCATCTATCCCACCCCGGTCGGATGTCCGACCCGTTTGGCGCGTCTCCGCTCCCGCAGCGCGCTCGAAGATTCCCTGAGGCCGCGGCTGTCCGTGTTCATAACCGCCAGAGACAGCGCGGGAGGAGAGCTGCATCCGGACACCCTTCAGGCAACACCTTCCGATGACCTGTTCCTGATTCAGAACGATGAAACCGACACCGGCGACCGGCTGGTGATAGGCAGCGGGGCGGTATTCCGTTCGCTGCTGCGCTTTGACGTCAGTCGGATGTGGACGCTAACCGATTCGCTCCATATCGTGGTCAACCGGGCGATAATGACCCTTCACCGCGACCGGTCGCCCTATCCCTGGGCGTCGGTCACCCGGTCGGTCTTTCCGTTCAAGCTGACCGACGACCGCTGGCTGACCGAGCCGGATTCGGCGCAGATAGCCGGCTTCGTCATTACCCCTACAGTGGTGGACACAAGCGCCGACAGCCTGCAGATTGTGGTGACAGGGCCGGTTGCGGGGTGGATTGCAGACCCGGAGTGTAACCACGGCCTGGCGCTCTATTCAGGCAGTGAGGGGCTCGACATCGACCGGATAGCTTTCTATTCGATGCGAGCCCCCGAACCGCTGCGGCCGAGGTTGACGATCTACTGGACGGAGTTCCCGAAATGATGCGTTTCCGCTGGATGTTGGCGGTCCTGACGGTGGCGTTATGGGCCGGTTCGGTGCAGGGGGCCTCGTCGCTGTCGGCCCTCGGCTTCGGTCTGCTCCGTGAGTCGGCAGGTGCGCGGTCGGCCGGGATGGGGTTCGTATCGCTGGCTGTCCCGGACAGCCTGGGACTGAACCTGCTGGCCCCGGCGCTGTGGGATGGGCCGGCCACGGCCCGCTTCGGCTTTCAGGGGGCCGTCGTCAGCACCCGCACCAGTGATGAGGTTTACGGCAGCGACGACAGCGACGAGGCCGGCCTGAGGGGGGTAGCAATGGCTCTGCCGATAGGAAGAGGTCGGTTCCTGGGATTGGCGGTGACCCCTTACACCCGGATGGACTATGAGTGGGAGGTTTGGCGCTCTACCGAGTGGAGCCGCGTTCTGGAGCGCAGTGAAGGATCTGGCGGTGTTGCACAGGGGCTGCTGGCGCTGGCGACACCGGTCGGACGCGGGATAAGGCTCGGTCTTTCGTCGAGGGCCATATTCGGCAAGGTCGATCGCAGCTGGCGCGCTGAATTTCCGGGGGTGGCGGCGAATCCCGCCGAGGAATTCATCAGCGATCGCTTCAAGGGGATCGGCTGGGGGCTGTCGTGGAGCTGGGTGGGGGCGGCAGGCCTGTCGGTCGGGGGTTGTGTGACCGGACCGGTGCGGATGGAGATCCAGCAGGAGGAGACCATCTATTCGGGCTGGAGCGAGCAGGTTGATACCACCCGCGAACTCGACGAGGATTACGACCTGCCGTGGGACGTCGCCATCGGGGTCAGCCGGAGATTTGGACCGCACCTGACAGCGGTAGAACTTGCCTGGCACGGTTGGGATGCGGTTTCGCATCCTGAATCGATGGCGGATGGATTCACCGACGCCTTTCGTCTGTCGGCAGGCTGGGAGTGGTCGCCGGAATACAGGCAGTTCGATCCTTTCTGGAGGGCTCTGGTATTTCGAGGCGGGGGATACCTGCAGGAGCATTATGTGCTCAGCAGCAGCGGGCATCAGTCGCGGCGGGTAGCCGTCACCGGAGGGATTTCGATCCCTTATTTTGCAGGAAAGTCGCGGCTCGATATAGCTCTCGAAATGGGATGGTCGGGCTCGCGGAGTCAGGATGGCGTGGCGGAGCGCTCGCTGACGCTGGCAGTGGGGGTCAATCATTCTGAAAAGTGGTTTGTCGGACGGAGGAGATGAAGTTGAGATCTGACAGCTTTCAGGCCTGCAGCAGGCGAGCCGGTCTGATAGTGACGGCGGGGTTTTCCCTGGCGGTATGGGGGGTAGCAGGTTGGATAGTGGGCTGTGCTCCGCCTCCACCCCTCGAGGAGGAGGCTACTGTAGTCGAGGTTGAACAGCCCGCACTCTCCAAGTCTGAGCGCGACAGCATCATCGCCGTCTACAGGAGCTTCGCCTACGAGCGGTGGAAGAACTGCGACTGGGAGACTGCACGCAAGCACTTCAACACCGTGAGGATTCACGACCTGGAGCACCAGCACAACATATACCGCACCTGGGCCGACTGCTTCATCAGGAGTGAGCTGATGGACTCGGCGCTTTTTGCCTACGAGGAAGGGGTTAGATACTTCCCCGATGACCATTACCTGCACAACAGTCTGGCGATTATGTATCGCAACAGCGGGCGGCTGGATGAGGCTATCGAGCAGCAGAAGGAGGCGGTGAGGCTCGAAACGGAAAAGACCGAATACCTGCGCGCGCTGGCGGATCTCTATGAAGCGGTCGAGGATTGGGATACTGCCATCGAAACCTATAAGAGACTGGCGGTGTTGCTGCCGGACGATCCAGATGTGAACCGTCGGTTGACCGATATAATCCGCACCTACCGCGCCCCGGAGGAGTATCTAAGGGCAATGCGTGAGGCGGTGGAGAAGTTCCCCGACGACCCTGTGCGCCGGTTTGACTACGCCTCAGCGCTATTGGATCAGGGGCAGAACAGCGAGGCGGCCAAAGAGTTCGGTCAATACATTAAAATGCGACCCACGGATCCCGAGGGATCGCGCTGTCTGGCCCGTGCGCTGCAGAACCTTGGTCTATTCACTAAGGCTTTAGATGCACTGGATGTGGTCATAGAATTGGAGCCGGGGTCTTTGCCGGACATCCTGGATGCTGGACGTATCTATCTGAAGCTCGGCAACTGGGTAAAAGCGCGTAAAGTGGCTCGGACGGCTCTTAAGCTCGACTCGAATAACGGTCCGGCCTGGGTGCTGATGGGGGATATATACTACAAGGCCGCCGATGAGGCTTCGGGGGATTCTCCCAGGTATGACGACAAGCTGGTGTTCGTGATAGCTTACGGTTTATACGGCGAGGCGATGAATTCCTCCGACCCTCAGGCCCGCAGTGACGGCGAGCGTCACCGGCGCATTCTGAGTGGCGGGGAGCTGGTGCCTTCGAAGGAGGAGCGGTTTATGCATATGCGCCAGGTTCGTCCGACCGGCGGGGCTTATGGCTGGATAAATGAGGATTGGCCTGAGGTGAAATACATCGACAAGTTCCTGAAGGGGCTCGACAAGAAGTGAGTGGTGGCAGATGAGAATCGCGGTTGCATCGGATCACGCCGGCTATCAGCTCAAGGAGATGGTCAAAAAGCGGCTGTTTGAGGACGGTCACGAGGTGGTCGATTACGGGGCCAACTCCGAGAAGCCGTGCGATTATCCGGACCACGGCCGGCCTGCGGCTGAGGCGGTCAGTCGCGGGAACTGCGACCGGGCGGTGCTGGTCTGTGGCACCGGCATCGGTATGACCATCGTGGCGAACAAGGTGCCGGGGGTTTATGCCGCGCTCTGCACCAGCGGCGTCCAGGCCGAATTCAGCCGCCGCCACAACAACACCAACGTCCTGGTTATGGGCGGCTGGCTGACCGGGCGACTGCAGGCCGAGGACATCCTCGACCGCTGGCTGAAGGCCGAATTTGAAGGCGGCCGCCACGCCCGCAGAGTCGGCAAGGTCGAAGGCAACAATTAGACAGTGGTGGTGGGGTTAGGGATGCCGGCAAGAATCACCGTCAATCCGGACAGGATAGCTGAGTTCTGCCGCAGGCATCCTTCATTCAAGCCGGAGTTGATTTATGGTGAAGGATGATATGGTTTATCTCCGTCAGAAGTGACCGGAATGGGTGAGGAAAGAGGCGAATTATTCAGGATTGTCACACCGCTGGGATTTATGGTAAAGTCAACAGCGGGTTATTGGAGAATAATCTGCACCATAAAACATCCTGTAATGGCAGATAAACTTGAAGAGGTAAAACTCACTCTTGCCGAGCCCGATGAAATTCGACAGAGCAGTAGCGATTCACAAATATTGCTGTTTTATAAAATTATTGGGACAAACCGCCGGCTCTGCACAGTCGTGAAGAGGTTGAATGGAGAGGGCTTTTTAGTTACAGCATATCCAACAGAGAACATTAAGGAGGGAATCCACATATGGAAGAAGTAAAGGTATTTTACGACAGGGAAGGGCATACTCTGACGGTCTGGTTTGGTAATCCGGCAGAAGAGGCGGTCTGCCAGGAGACGGGCGACGAAGTGATCCTGATAAAGGATAAAAATGGACGGGTAATAGGATTTGAAAAATTGAACTTCGTCCCGCCTGCTGAGCGCAATCTTCGGTTGGCGTTCGAGACGACGGCGGTTTGATTTATCCGATAGTTGGATGCTCAGTCAGAAGGCGAGAAAGCTATGCGTCCCAGGATAGATATCGACCACGATAAACTTACCGCCTTCTGC
>MWJR01000359.1 GCA_002127415.1 Calditrichaeota bacterium AABM5.125.24 | reverse complement strand
GCGCTGAAGGGTTCAATCGGAGCTGCAGCGTCGCTCGACCCGGAGATGGGCACTGTAGCGGCGGTCGGGGATGCGCTGTTCAGGCGGTTCCTGCTGCCGTTCGAGATCGCTTCGGTGCTGCTGTTGGTGGCGATTATAGGGGTGGTGGCATTGGTCAAGAGGCGGCACTCTCCGCCGTCGGGTGAGGAAGGGGGTGAGACGAAGTGACGGTGGGGCTGAGCTGGTATCTGTGGCTGTCGGCGCTGCTGTTCTGCATCGGCGTGGCAGGGGTGCTGACCCGCCGCAACGCGCTGATAATCTTTATGTCTATCGAGCTGATGCTGAACGCGGTCAACCTGGCATTCATCTCCTTCGGACGCTACCTCCCGAACATCGACGGGCAGGTGTTCGTCTTCTTCGTGATGGCGGTGGCGGCGGCTGAGGTGGCAGTGGGGCTGGCGATTATCGTCACCATCTTCCGGCATAAGGAGACGGTGGATATCGACCAGGTTAATCTGATGAAGTGGTAGTCAATAAGTGCTGTCGCACTTCAGCGTGACACCACGGACTATATTATCATCCATATCCTCAGTAGTCCTTACCAGGGAAAGGAGACCCGAACCGTGGAAAAGATGATTGCCAAGTGCGGGTTGACCTGCACCGATTGCGAGGCCTATATCGCCACCCGGAACGATGACCATCAGGCGAAGATTCGGGTGGCGGAGAAGTGGAAGGGGCTGTTCGGAGCCGATTTCACTCCGGAAGACGTTACCTGCGACGGCTGCCAGTCAGAGACCGGACGCCTGTCATCCTACGCTCGGGGCGGCTGCGAGATCCGGAAGTGCGCCTTGGATAGGAAGGTGGCCACCTGCGCCCACTGCGAGGATTACGCCTGCGCCCCCCTCACCGGATTTTTCAAAATGGCGCCTGAGGCGAAAACCGCCCTTGAGGAGCTAAGAGGGGGCATTTAAGCGCTCTTGAACAGGGCGAGTTCTTTGGAAAATTCGCGTAGGGGCCGATCCCTTTTTCTGTCCCTGCGCGAGCAGAGGCGTCTGAACACCACCGCCGACTGGCAGATCCCGATCCTGGGGGCGTTTGGAGTGATGATTCTGAGGTGAACGAGATGATATGGAGGGAGAACAGTTAATCGCAGGTGTCTCAGGCTGTTTCTGCCGGTAGCATTGATTGTCCTGATCGGACTTGTTGGTTGCGGCGATGATGATGGTGCAATCCCCGCCGGTCCGAGCGGCAGCTCCAACCTCTGGCCGATGGAGGAGGGGAATTACTGGGACTTAGTTGTGGAGGTCTATTTCAACAATGTCCTCACGCTCCGGGATACCTCACGGCTGGAGGTTGACACCGCCATTACCTTCGGCACGGACCGCTGGTTCGGGATGACCGACGACGACCGGGATGGGGTTGTGTTTTACCGCCCCGGTCCGGACGGGGTGCACAAACTGCTGTTTAATCGGGAGCACCCTGCCGGTCTGGCCGAGCTCTGGCTCAGACATCCGGTAACTGCCGGGGAGAGGTGGCACTCTCAGATCGAGGACGGCACTTTTATGGTGGTCTCCGCAGACACCTCGGTAACCGTTCCCTGTGGCGCTGTCGATGGGTGCATACATTACAATGTAGAGGATGTGGATGGTGAGATCAAAGATATATGTATGAAGCCGGACGTCGGTCCTGTGGTGATTATCAGGGTCGGAGTTGAGGGCAGTTTATCGATTCGGACGGAGCACACCCTGCTTGATTATCACCTTGAATGATCATCTGTAGGTGAACTACTACTGGATGCAAAAAACATGCAACACCTCGAAGTTCATTCTCTCCCCCCCGCTTTGCGGGGGGGGATTAAAGGGGGGGTGGCAAGCGCGCACTATTAATTTCTCCACTTATAATAACAGCTATTGGCAATCGGATGAAGGTTATTATGGACTATAGATACATCAAGGCTGTCATAGCCGGGCTGATCATCCTGATGATGGCTGTCGGCTGTGAGGATGATAATGACAGGGGACCGGCGGCTCCGGAGGCTCCCTCGCAGCTTTTCCCTTTGCAGGAGGGGAAGTTCTGGGTTTATGACGTCGAGGAATTCAGGAACGACTCGCTCCTTTACCGCAGCAGCGATACGGTGAAGGTGGATACCTCAGCGGTCATCTGGGTCGGAGAGATCTGGTTCAGTTACGTTGGTGAGGACTCCATCTACTGGCGGAACGGGGTGGACGGCATCTGGCGCCTCAGGAAGGATCTGAGGTATCCCGGCGGTCTGGCGGAGAAGTATTACGTCTATCCGGCACAGGCTGGCGACTGCTGGGTCGTTGAATCCGATCGCGACAGCGTCAGTGTGGTGTCGGTGACCGAGGCGGTTGAGGTTCCGGCCGGGAGGTTCGAGGGGTGTCACTACTACCGATTCGAGCGTTCGGATGGCAGCCGGCTGGCATCGGTATGGGCCTGCCCGGGGGTCGGTGTGGTGCAGGAGAGCACGGTTAAGACCCTCGCCGGCGATACCCTGCGCTCCGCGGCGAGGTTGAGGGGGTATTAACAATTACAGGAGGACGGGGCTCCGCACCCGTGCCAACGATCGCGACCACTGAGACCAGGACCTTCTTACGGACTTGGGACTTGCGACTTGCAGACTTGCGACTTGCTGACACCGAGACCGTCCGCGTGGTGCTTGGCAGCCGCGATGGGTGGCCCGGACAGCTCGCTGGCCGGGTTTCTCGGGTGGCCCGGACTGTGGACGGGTGGCCCGGACAGCTCGCTGGCCGGGTTTCTCGGGTGGCCCGGACTGCTTGCAGGCCGGGTTTCATCTAAACAAGTGGAAATAAACCACGGCAATTGAAATGGATAAGAAAATCATCATAATGACTGCCATTTCAACCTTGATTGTAGCTGAGTTTTGCCGGGCGGAAACCAGAACCTTCACCGAGACCGTCCGCGTGGTGCTTGGCAGCCGCGAGACCCAGGGTGAGGCGCGGGAATACGCCCTATTGGAAGCCAAACGAAGGGTGCTGGAGCAGGTTGGCGTGTTTATGTCGGGACAGATCGACCTTGTCCAGCGGGTCGAAGAATCTGTGGCGTCGCTTAAGGACGAGACCGAACTTATAAAACAGATTCAGGCGGTTACTGCCGGGGTGACCCAGACCGAGGTCGCCGGTGAGGAGTGGAAGATGGAGGGCGGCGTCTTCGTGCTCTACCTGACCTGCTGCGTAACCGTAGAGACCGACGACGTAGAGCGGCGCATATCCGAAATCCTGAAAGACCGGCAGAAGACCGAGGCCTACACCAGTCTTCAGGCAGAGGTGGAACGACTGCGCTGCGAATTGGACACCTTACGCAGTAAGCTCGAAGAAGCCCCACCCGCCCAGGCGCCGCAGTTGCGCGAAGAGCGTAAGACACTCGACTCTGAACTTACCGCTTCAGACTGGTTGAAAAAGGGACTTGCAGCCACAGAACCGGACGAACAGATCGCCTGCTATTCCATAGCCATCTCGCTGAATCCCAATTTGAGTAGGGTTTATGTGTGCCGTGCATTTGCCTATGGTCTAAAAGAAGACTATGACCGGGCGATAGCCGACTTCAACCTCGCCCTGCAGATAGACCCGAATGATTCTTTAGCTTACTTATATTACTTTGGTCGTGGCTATGCTTACGGTTCGAAACGCGATATTGACCGGGCTATCGCCGACTACAACCGCGCCCTGCAGCTCGACCAAAGTTTTGCTGAGGCTTACACCGCCCGGGGCCTTGCTTACGCTTTAAAAGGCGACCTTGATAGGGCGATTGCCGACTACAACCAAGCACTGCATATTGATCCGAGAAATTCTGTTGCCTGGTACTTCTTTGGTATTGTATATAAAGCTAAAGGTGACAAGTTCCGTGCACGACGATCATTCCAGAAGGCGCTGGAATTGGGGCACCCGGACGCACGAAGGATGCTCGATGAGTTGCACTAATTGCCCCACTTGATTGCACAAATGATTAGCGGAGGCTGATTATGTGTTGGACAATTATTGACTGGCGGCTTATAGTCTCATCGGCTCTGGGAGTTTTTGGGGCTTTCTGTGCAGTATGGTTCGCGCATCACCTTCAACGGAATAGAGAGCTCTCGCAGCACAAGGTGTCTATTCGAGTAGCAAGAGAGAATTTGTGGGCAGAGTTAGATAAGAATCGCAAGTGGTTCTTTCTTGTGAAGGATGCTTTGGAACTGCGATTCATGGGAATTCTTAAGGGATTGTTGCAGTTCAATCCGGTCTTAGGCGCCTCATCAGCAGTATATCGAGAGAATGCATCAAAGCTCCTTGAGATATGTGAAGGTAATGTTCAAGAGGTGCATGCAGTCTCTGACATTTATGAGGTTATTGACGCGATTAAAGAATACTTGACATCGTCGGAGGACCGCTACTATCAACGTGAGCGCTTCTTCTTAATGATGGATGAAGTTGTGACCGCACTCAAGAAGCCCGGCAATGAGAGCCAAAGTGAAGATGCTCGAGCATTACCAACTGCTATACGACACGAAGAGGTTCGAATTCAATTCTTTACCAGTGAGATTCGCGATTATTATTTGCATCTACGTGTTGCATTAGCAACCACTGAAACGCTTCTTTCACGGGCGGGTTTTACACCAATATCAGAGGGAGGTAAGAGTGCAATTTGTTCAGAAGCGATCAATCGTTTCATCGAATTGCGCGACCATGCCGTCAATGAGTATCGAACTCAAGGCAATCCTATGGCAGATGTCATAATTAAGGCCGCGCCTCTCGAGAAGCATCATTTTTGAAGTGCTGAAAGTCAAACTATTCAACAATCTGAATAGCTCTTTGCAGGGAGCATCGTGAAGGGATATTCCGTCCTCGGGTGACAGGCAAGTTTCACGTGTGCGGCGGACGCCCCCGTCCGCCCTCAAGAGTGCACCTAAACGGGGGGACGAGGGCGTCCGACACCGGGCAAGAGGTTAAATTTGGATGTTTTTCAACACTCTCAAACTATGGGAGACATAATGTCAACAATAACCATCAAATCCGACAAGCCGGTTGTTGTCATACCTGCAGAGGAATACGACTCCCTGCGAGAGACCATCGCTATCCTCTCCGACCGCCGCCTGATGAACGATATTCGGCGTGCCATCAAGGAGCACGAGGAGGGGAAAAGTCTTGACTTTGAAGAGTTCTGGCGCCGGGAGATGAGTGAGGCTTAAAATCTCCACCAGGGCAGCGCGACAACTTAAGAAGCTGAAGCGTGATCCGGCGCTCACACAGCGGCTTCGCGCGGCGTTTCTGGAGATTGCCGACGAGCCCTTCCGAGGCACGCCGCTTGATGGAGTATATGAGGGAATGCGCTCTTTGAGGGTTGGTGATTGGCGAATTCTGTATCGTATCTATCGTAAGCAACTGACAGTCCTGATTATTGAAGTTGCGCATAGGAGAGAAGTATACCGGTAGATTGCAGTAACGTAGCCCGCATTCCCCTTTATCCAGTAATGATCGATATGCCCCCGGTTTCGGAAAAACCGGCCTACGACCTGGTAAACTATAGGAGACACTATGCCAACCCTAACAATCAAATCCGACAAACCGATGGTCTTGATACCCGTCGAAGAGTATGACGCTCTCCGGGAGACCATTGACATCTTGTCCAATCCTGATTTGGTAAAGAATATCGAAGAGGCTCGCAGGGCTCTGCGCGAGGGGCGAACAGTCTCCTGGGATAAATTCAAAAAAGAACTCCCCCTTGAGGATTGAGCTTTCCCCCAAAGCGCACCGACAACTCAAGAAACTCAAACGTGACCTGAAGTTAATAAGGAGGCTTGCGGAAGCATTGGATCGGATTGCCGGGGAGCCCTATTGCGGTAGGGATCTTGAAGGGCGATTTGCGGGTGTTCGTTCTTATCGCATAGGCGATTGGCGGATACTCTACGAAATTCACAGGCGGGAGCTGTTGGTGCTTGTCATTGACATTGTGAAACGGAGCGAAGCTTATCGTTGAGTTGCACAACCATTACGACAGCCCCATAAAGCGTATCCCGTATCCCCCTGAATCTGCGACGGGTGGCCCGGACTGCTCGCAGGACGGGTTTCATCGGGAGTTGACATTACATAATAAACACAGCGATATTTAACTGGAGTTAGTATGACTACAAGAAAGTTCACCTCAGTAATCACCAGGGAGGAACGCTGGTATGTGGCTCACTGCCTGGAGCTGGGAGTCGTCAGCCAGGGTAAAAGTATCGAAGAAGCCAGAGAAACCTGAAGGAGGCCGTCGGGCTGTATATTGAGAGCTTCGGTGTGGAAGACCTGGAAGCTGCTGAGCCTATGGTTACCATTTATCCCTTTGAGGTAGCTGTAGATGCCTAAGCTGCCGGTTATATCCGGCGATAGACTGACTGAACTTCTTGAACAGGAGGGGTTT
>MWJR01000327.1 GCA_002127415.1 Calditrichaeota bacterium AABM5.125.24 | reverse complement strand
CCTTCAATGAGAGTGTGACTATAACCTGCAAGATCCCATTGCATGGCAGATATAAGATGGCGGTCTATGATATATCCGGGCGCCTGCACAAGACTCTGTTTGCCGGCGAAATAGAGCCGGGAGAGTATGCAGTGAATTGGAATGAGAGGACGGCTGGAATTTACCTTGTCGTCATCTACTCAGAGGGAAGAGTCCTCGCGGTTACAAAGACCGTCTGTCTTCCGTAAACGATGAATCAATGTCAAGTCAGTAAAAATCAATGATAAGGAGTTGGAAATGTTTCGTATTAATTGGTTTTCCGTCCTCGTTATTTTCATCTGTATAGTGTTTACTTCGCTTGCCTGGGCTTACGATCTGCCGGAGGTGATCGCAGAGTTCTATCCAGATCCGGAAGGACCCTATTTCGGTGCGAGCTTCGCCTGGGCAGGCGATCAGAACGGCGACGGGATAGACGACCTTCTGGTTTCCAATCCCCCTGGCAATAGAGTCGACCTCTTTTATGGTGGTCAGAACATGGCTGAGGAACACGACTTCGCATTTCAATCGTTCAGGGAGTACAACGAAGAAATTAATTACTTTCTATTCCTTGGAAATCTCCTACCGGATCAAATTCACTGCATCGCGATTAGCACTTATCAACACGATATTTCAATAATCAATATAGATTTATACCTTGGTGGAGAACATATCGACGAAGATCCGCAATTCTCAATTTCTTCGCTTTATCGTGAGAACGGACAGAACATCTGGAACGCTTTCCGTCGCCGTCCAGTCGATTTCAATGGCGACGACTATGAAGACTTCTTCGCCACACGCGAGGGTGATCCTCACGGCAGACTTCAAATATACTTCGGCGGCGCCGATTTCGATACGGTCCCTGACTGGGAAAAAACTTTCGAAGGGGCTGGAAGAAGCGTTCGTGGATTCCAGTATTCAACGGGCTATGATGTAAACAGTGATGGCTATGGGGATATGCTGTTACGTGGCATAGGCTATAACGAGGAAGAGGAGTGGGAGATGCTGTTTTACGATCTCTTCCTTGGCGGCGACCCGATGGACACGATCCCGGCGCTCCATATGTGGAATAGCGATTTTGAGAGCGCAGCGCCGGTCGGCGGCTGGGTTCACATGGACGAAGGCTTCAGCCTGCTGCCGGACGTCAACGGCGACGGCTACGACGACTGGGGGATATGGTGGAAGGACCGTTGGGAGCAGTGGGAGGACGACGGTTTCTTTATCTTCTTCGGCGGGGAAGAGCCAGATGCCGAGCCCGACCTTAACTTGGAGGGTCATCGAAGGTTATGGGTTTCAGAAGGACATCTCACCGGCGGCGACTTCAACGGCGATGGATATGGGGACGTTGCTTGTGCATTGAATAACGTTGGAGGTCCAACAATTGGCGAAATTCATATTCATTTCGGCGGTCGCTGGATGGACGAGGAAACCGATATTTTTATCGATTCCGAGCGTGAATATAACGGGCGTTACTTTTCTTTAGGTTGGAGGATAGGTGCAACAGGCGATTACAACGGCGATGGTATAGATGATTTCGTTGTTCGAAGTGGCAGTGACGGTCCCAGGCTGGTTATATTTGCAGGAAATGATGGGTGGCAGGTTGGTGTCGAAGAGAAAAAGTTTCCCAAAACGTATAATCTGATTCTGAAGGCTTTCCCCAATCCTTTCAACTGTAACACACGACTTGACTTCACCCTGCCTCAGGCAAGTCATACTCGGCTGGCGATCTATGACCTGGAGGGACGGGAAGTCGAGATACTTGCCGATAAACCATTACCCCGCGGTAATTACAGCCGATTCTGGGCGCACCGGACGGCTGGGGTGTATTTTATCGTTTTGAAAACGGATTCAAAGACAGAGATCACCAAGATTGTCTGCCTGCCGTAGATTGCAGAAAAAGTTCAATTCAATCATAAAGGAGGATCTGGTCATGAAGTCAATCAGATTAATTACAGGCAGCGTTATCTACTTAATGCTTGTTCTGTGCGCAAGCTCTGGCCAGGCGCTTGCCGACAACAATTTCCTCATCGGTCCTGAATGCGGTCCAATGCATATTGTGAGCGACTCACCTGACTGGGGGCTCATTGAAGCAGATCATCTGACCTTTCGGCAGAACGCCTACTTCTATTCAACCCTCGAAAGAGGCGGCTTCGATTACGACCGCGAAAAAGTCGGTCAAAAGAGATTCTTCGATGCCAATGGCAACGAACCTCCTGGTCGTTACGTTGAAATCTTAACACAGTATCACCTCAAGACCCTCGTCTATCCACATGCAGTCGATGTAGTGGACCAACAACAGCAGTTGATCGAATCGAACTTCAGCCGGTTTCACCGGTGTCAGGCGGATGGTGTTGGTCAGGTGAAGCTGGATTTTGAAGCCGATATGTTTGGATAGCAGTTCAGCTTTTGCGGTTTGCAGGGAGGGATTCAAATCGCGGTGTCGGGTTCTAAACCCGACACCATAAATATTCACCAAACAAAATAACTGGAGGACGAGGGCGTCCTCCAGCGGGACTGCGTTCCCGGCAGGCTTCAAGTGTAGCCTGCGAAACGTAACCCCAGCTTTTCCTGACTTTCGTCAGGACATGCGCTGGGGCAAGCTCTGCAGGGTTACTCTTCGCTTGATGTAGGGGCGATGTTAAACATCGCCCCTACTACAGACAGCACAGTAACTCATCAAAGAAGCGCCTCGCCGGGCAGCCCTCTGGCGAAATCGACCGGAATGGTGAAGATGAGCCCGGTGCCCGGTTCGTCGATAGACCCGCAAATCTGCTCGTAGACCTTAACAATCTCCTGGATCTTATCCTCTTCGACCACTGTGAATATGGTCTTGTTGTAAGGTCTGGAACCGGTCATCAGGCTGCGCAGACCTCCGAAGACGGGTATGTCGTGGGAGATAATCTGCCCCATTCCTACCGAGTCGATGACGGTCGCACCACGCACGTCGAGCTCAACAAAAGCCTCGAGCAGCTCGTCGAGGTGCTCCTCCTGGTTCAGGACGATGAAGAGCAGCTTCAGCCGGCTCATAGCGTCAACTCGGGAAAGTCGGCTTCAGCCTCGGCGATCGCCTCAGCTGCAGCGCGTGGGTTCTCAGCGCTCAACAGTCGCCTGCGCAGCTCTTCTGACTTGAGCAGTCGGCAGATACGTGCCAGAAGCCTCACGTGCAGCGCCGGTGCGCTTTCCGGCGTCAGGAGGAGGAATATCAACCGAGCCGGTTCGCTGTCCGGGGCCTGGAAGTCAATTCCCCGGGTCAACCTGCCCAGAGCAGCCAGCGGTTCGTGGAATGGCCCCGGTTCTGTGTGAGGGATGGCCACACCGTAGCCGATACCGGTGCCTACCTCCATCTCCCGGTCGATGACCATTTTACTCACTGCCTCGTGATCCTGAAGGTCACCTGCCTCAGCCAGCAGGTTCACCAGCTCCTCGATTACCCCTTCACGGTCTTTAGCCTGAATATCCAGCTTTATCCGGTCTGGATTCAATAGTTGAAAAAGCTTCATAGAAGTCCTTTAATGGCTTTCAGCGGTCAGCGTGGGGGCCGGCTTGCTGAGCCCGAACCTAATGGAGCTCGATAAATCGGCCACTACTGACCATTTAACGCTGACGGTTAAATGCTTAGAGCTTGACTTTACCCCTGAAATGCTTATTTTGAGCTATTAAAGACAAGCAGCTCTCGAGGTTTTATGATATTCCAACTGGCAGGGGTGTCATCCCTGCTTTCCCCTGCTTTCGCAGGGGCAAGCGCAGGGACATGCTTATGACGCCTGCATTGGGCGCTGGTAATCACTGTGCCTGCCGGTATATTTCTGACTCAGAGCCTGTTTCAAACCCCGATCAATAGTTGTCAAAGGTCGAACACTCCTCAGCTTGATGTCCTCTGCAGCTACGCCATCACCGTCAGATGAGAGCAGTTCTGTGCCACCTGTGGAGGGGTTGGTATTGTGGGCTGTCGGTAACCGGGCCAGGGTGCTGGTTGACAATGAGCGGGCTCTGGTGAACATCCCGGGGCGATGGCGTCTCGGGGCCCGGGGTCGGGCCCTGGCACCCGGAGACCGGCTGATGCTGAGGAGAGGGACTCACGGGTGGAGGCCTGAGCCGCCGCTGCCCCGGAAGAGTGAGTTCACCAGGCGCGCATCGGGGCCCAAATCCGTTCCCCAGGTTATAGCTGTCAATCTCGATCTGGCTGTAGTTGTCGCCTCTGTAGATCAGCCTGAAACACCGTTCGGACTGGTCGACCGGCTGCTGGTGACTGCGGCGCTGGGTGGTGTCCCGGCGATGCTGGTGGTGAACAAGGTTGACCTGGTGCCACCAGAACGACTCGACCGCTGGCGAACGAACTATCAGGGCGCGGTGGATGAGATTATATTCACCAGTGCCTTGACGGGCTATGGAATCCTGGAGCTGGCGAAGATAATCGTCGGGCTGGTGACACTACTGGCCGGGTCATCGGGTGTGGGCAAATCGCTGCTGGCCAACCGCATTGACCCGAGCTTGAACCTGAAGATCGGCGAGATCAGTCGTGCCACCGGTAAAGGACGACACATTACCAGCGCTACTGAACTGCACAGACTGGAGCAGGGTGGATGGCTCGCCGACACGCCCGGTCTTCGGGAGTGCGCCCCTTGGGGAATGACGCAGGATCGCCTGGCCTCAACCTTCCGGGAGATCGAAGAACTTGCCCCAGGATGTCACTTCAGGGACTGCCTGCATCGGGGCGAGGCCGGCTGTGTCGTCCAAGCGGTTGCCGGAACGCCTGAACTGCCGCTTAAACGATACAGGAGCTACCTGAAACTTCTGAGCGAGGCGGAAAGCCCATAACCTTGTGCCGCTCCTGACTGAAATGTAAACCACAGGTCAAATTAAGTCAAGGGCGCGCAACTGTCACATTTTAGACTGGCGGATTTCCTATTAAAATCCGCAATCACAAATCCTAAGTCCGAAATTGAAAGGAGGTAGAATGCTCGATCTTTCCACATATCCAAAGCAGGTGCGGCTGTCAGACGATCTGGAGGTGGCTGTGCGGGTTCTTGAGCCAGGTGATGAGGCCGAACTGGCACGCTTCATGAAGGGTCTTCCACCTGAGGAGCGGGTATATTTCCGCGATGACGTCACCGATCCGGCGGTGATTCACGAATGGGTTCATAACAGCAATCTGAATAAGGTGATACCGCTGGTTGCGCTGCACCAGGAGAACATCATCGCAGACTGGTCTATGCACCTTCGCGAATACGGCTGGACCCGACACCTCGCGGGGTTAAGGGGGATCGTGCACCCCGACCACCGCAGGAAAGGCCTGGCTGCGCTGATGGTCTATGAGCTGCTCTCCATCGCGCAGAAGGCTGAGGTCGAGGGGGTGGTCATCGAGCTGGTCAGCCCGCAGAAGAGGCTGCTGACTCACTTCGCCGGTCTCGGGTTCACCGTAGAGGCTGTGCTGAAGGACTGGGCAAAGGACTGGGGCGACCGGTATAACGATGTGCTCATCCTCTCAATGAAGCTCGAACCCGCCTGGAAGAAGATGGAGGAGCTGATCTGGGAATACGGGACCCACGGTGGATGATAACAATCACGGGCACAATAGTGCTTAGTTGCGGAAGAGCGCGTATCGTAGAAGTCCGTAGTCGGGGCTGTCTCAAGCCCGACAGTCGGGGTTGAGGACAACCCCGACTACAGGTTGTCGAATACGTTTATTTGGCAACTAAGCATTAGCCGGGTTCTTAACCCGGCCGGAACCAATTCACAACGCCGAGCTGTCCGTCAACTGACGGATCAACCCGGCCTTAACCAAAACGATGGTGGAATGGTTGCCGCTGCGTGAACTTTTTAGTATCTTATATTTATATGAAATGCTAATTGTTTAACTGGGGATATAGAGGTCAAATGAACCGGCTACTTGCATCTGCCATCATATTTATGGTGTCACACTTAAGTGTGACACCACACATAATAGGTTCTGCTGGAGCAGCAGTCAGCCCTGGACCTGAGCTACAGGTTCAAGATCGGGGTGCTGACGGCATCACCCTCAGCTTCAGCTCCCCCTTTATGGCCGCTGAGGAGTTAGCCCTGGAACTTCAGGCTGCAGGGGAGGGTATGACCTGGACCTGCGATGGTCGGGAGATCCCCGCCATCACCCGCTGGGTGGCCGTTCCATCCGGTCATCGTGTTGAGCTCCAGGTCCGCAGCGCCCGCAGTAATCACTTCGATACGGCTTCGGGTATCGGATTTAATTCCGCAATCCGCGATCCGCGATCCGCAATCCGCAATCCGCGATCCGCAATCCGCAATCCGCAATCCGCAATCCGCAATCCGCAATCCTACGATCCGCCGGAACCCGCCGCTGTGGGGGGAATCACCGTATTCCGCGGAACCCCGATAGTTCCGGTTACGATCTATCCGGTGCAGCTTGCGGGATCGGGTGAAGGCGGGGTCCTGA
>MWJR01000011.1 GCA_002127415.1 Calditrichaeota bacterium AABM5.125.24 | reverse complement strand
GGGCTGGCTGAGTGGATTGGAACCCGCCTGATAGGGCTGGCGGACGTCCCGCCTGTGCTGATGGTGGCCGGAACCTCAACCCTGCTGACCTTCCTGACCGAGCTGACCAGCAACACCGGAACCACCGAGATGATATTACCGGTGTTGGCGGCCCTGGCAATGGCGGTCAAGGTTCATCCACTACTGCTGATGTTACCGGCGACCATATCGGCATCCTGTGCCTTTATGCTGCCGGTGGCAACCCCGCCCAACGCCATAGTGTTCGGATCGGGACGCATCCCCATCGCCAAGATGGCTGCCGTAGGGATTGTGCTGAATCTTATCGGAATAATACTGGTGACGACCCTGATAATGACGGTGGCCGTGCCGTTATTTGAAATAGTGGGGGGCGAACTGCCGGCCTGGGTGAAATGATTAAGGTAGCATAGCCCCTTGTGGGCGTCTGCAGGTTGCCGATATGGGTGAGATGATCAAAGTAGCATAGCCCCTTGTGGGCGGTTTTTAGCGCTCACGTGATCGCCCACGAGGGGCTAAACTACTTATGAAGAATCGCACCTTCCCCGCGCCGGCTTCAGATAATTGTTGCTTGAACTCCTCCTCAGACGACACCGGAAGACACACCTTCAATCTGACAGTTTCACCATAATCTCCCCCCTCGACCTTGCCTTCAAACTTCCCGGCAGTTCTCTCTACCAGCCCTATGATGTCATAGCCGCATTCGACCACCAGCGTCGCCACAGGTCGCTCGATCCTGGTCTCAAGCCGGGCGATGGTTTCTGCCGCGCAACTGCCGTAAGCCCTCATCAGGCCGCCTCTGCCCAGCTTGGTTCCCCCGAACCAGCGGCTCACCACCAGCACCGCACCTATCAGGTTCGCCTTGCAGAGCTGTTCCAGTATCGGTCTGCCGGCGGTGCCGGAGGGTTCGCCGGCATCTGAAGAGCGTTCGGTGGGCACTATCGGGTCGCCGACGCGGTATGCCCAGCAGTGATGCGTGGCATCGTGATGCCGGCGGCTGCGCTGCTCGATGATCTCAACTGCTGTCTTATCATCAGCCGTCGGGGCGCAGTATCCGATGAAGCGCGACCCACGTTCGGTGAGGCGATATTCGGCGTCGCCGACGGGGATTTTGTAGGTGATTTTTAGGTCTCCGGGTTTGGTCATCAGACTTCAGGACGATGATGGGGAGCGACGACTTATGGAGGTTGACGAAATAACTTAACGGGAGGTAGTCGGGTTTGTCCCAAGCCCGACTGTCGCGGTTGAGGACAACCGCGACTACCACTTCAAGAATACGTTAATATAAATAGTATACAGCCATTAGTCGTCGTTCTGGTTGATGGTATTGCTGCAGGGTGATCCAGACACCTCGGGACTACAGCACTTATGTGAGCCACTGTTTTTCAAATATTCCGGTAGACCGGACACTCCTGTCCGGTCATGCTCGGACAAGAGTGTCCGAGCTACTGATAAAGGATATGAAGCGTGCCGGACAGGGTGGTCTGGCTTGCCAAGTTAGAATCCAGATATTATATTTTAACGTTAATGTAATATGGATGTTATTAATGGGGGCATTTTATAGTTGACGTTGAGCTCTGTCATTCCGACGCAGGTCGGAATCCAGACAAGCCCGAATTCGTCTGGATACCGGCCTTCGCCGGTATGACAAGTGTCTACAATAAAGTGCCCTGATTAGTAACTACTCTTACGGGGCAGTAAGGGTTGTCGCAATCCGGTAGCTGCCGGACAGGAGTGTCCGTCCTGCGACGTATATTGAAGACGGACAGGGGTATAGGACCTGCGGGATATATTGAGTGACCGGGTAAATGGAGCTTCTTAAACGAAAAGAGTATAAGTATTACGTTTCCTTCGATGCGCTGGACCGACTGCGTGAACGTTTCCTGACGAGTATGGTTCACGACAAGCACTGCCGGGAGTGCGAGGATTCCTGCTACACGGTGCGCAGCATCTACCTCGACACCCGCGGTCTGCTGTTCTTTTACGAGAAGCTCGAAGGGCTCAAGATACGCAAGAAACTGCGCATCCGCACCTACAATCATAATGAAGCCGACATCCCCGCCTTTCTGGAGATAAAACGTAAATATAAGAACACGATCTATAAGGAACGCGTGATAGTTCCTCTCGTCGAAATGACCAATCTGCTCAACGGCGCCGAGATGCGTCTGGCGGGTGAGCCACCGACCTTCCTGGAACGCGCTACCCTGAATAAATTCATCTACCTCACCAAACGGCTGAAACTTGAACCTCAGGTGCTGGTGACATACGAGCGGGAGGCGCTGATCGGTCTGGACGACCCCAGCCTTAGAGTAACGTTGGACCTCAACGTCCGCAGCTACCCCACCCCCACTCCGGATGAGATGTTCCGCGAACAGGACCTGTGCACCCTGGTTGATTCAGCCTTCATACTCGAGGTTAAGTTCTACGGGCGGATGCCGATCTGGGTGCGAAACGTCATTCGTGATTTCAGATTGCATAAGCAGCCTATATCCAAGTATTGCAGTGGGTTGGATATTTGGCTGCCCCTCGATGACGTTAGGGGAGTCGAGGCGGTATGAACTTCCTGAACAACCTCACCGCAGCCACACAGAATATCACATCTGTAGATGTCATCCTCAATATCATCCTCGCCTTCGTCCTCGGCATTGTGGTCGCAATCGTATATCGCCTGACCAACCGTCACAGGGCGATGAACCTGTCACTGCTCTACACTATGGTGATCCTCTCTATGGTTGTGGCGCTGGTGATGATGGTTATCGGCAACAGCATCGCCAGGGCCTTCAGCCTGGTGGGGGCACTCTCGATTATCCGCTTCCGCACGGTGGTCAAAGACAACCGCGACATCGCCTTTGTCTTCTTTGCCCTGGCGGGCGGGATGGCCGCGGGAATCGGTAACTATGCTATCGCCATTTACGGCGTCGGGATAATCTCCCTTCTGCTCCTGCTCCTCGATTATATCCAGTTCGGGGTCGCGCGGCGAGGTATCTATCTGCTGCGCTTTCAGCTTATCCCCGACGACAGCGACGAAGGTAGCTTCCAGAGGGTGTTTGAACAGCAGCTATCATCCTTCAGCCGGCTGTCGGTGAAGACCGTGCGGATGGGTCAGTTTGTTGAACACTCCTACCTGGTGCGTCTCAAGAGCGGTGCCACCGACCAGACGCTTATCTCTAATCTCTCCGCCATTGAAGGGATGGAGCGGGTTACCCTGTTGGCCGAGGAGAGTGAGGGGGAGGTGTGAATTCAGGCTTCAGGCTTTGGGCATTGGGCATTGGGGTTGATCGTTGCCCCTTATGGTATTTCGTGTTGTCGGGTGTCCTCACCCGACAGCTTTATCCTTATTCTGCCGTCAGGCAAGGACACCTGGCGGCACTTTTATTCAAGAACTCAGGGGCGATTTATCGCAGCCGGTCACATCCCCCGCGGGCTCCAGTATCTCTTGGCCCCACGCAACCAGGGGGGTATTCCCGCCAGCGCAGCTATGTTCATCGCCGTGAAATGGTATACATCCGTGACGATGGTCCCCTTCAGTCCGTATCTGTCCCTCAGCCAGCCGATCGCCGCCAGCAGTATCGTCACTCCAAACAGGGCGGCGGCCACGTTATAGACGGGCGAGACCCCCATCAGCCCCAGCGATGCAGCCAGCAGCAGCACGAACAGATAAGGGCATATCCACCTGAGAACCTTGTAGGATGCGGCAATGAAGAGGACCTTCGGCCCGGCTTTGAAGGCCAGCTTCAGTGCCCTGGGGATGCAGTTCAGGTTGAGAGCGGTCATCCTGATCCGCCGCAGGTATTCAGCTTTAATGGTGGACTGGGTGGCCTCAACTGCACCGGCATCTTTCGCATACGCCACCTTATAGCCCTGAGCCATCACCTCGAGCGGCAGGATTACATCATCGTGGACAGGACGGGAGCCGAGCGGCCGGAATAGACCCCGCCTCAGCGACTGGAAGCCTCCGAAGGCACTCACGACCATCCCGATTCGCCCCATCAGCCGTTTCATAATATTCTCATATCGATTAAAAATGACCTCTCCCTCAACGTTCCTGCCACCGGGCGGTGAGATGAGCCTCAGATTACCGCACACGGCTCCCACCTCAGGGTCGCAATATGGCTCTGCCATCCGAAGCAGAGCGTCGGGGGCAAAGATAACGTTGGTGTCGGTAATCACCACAACATCGCCGGAAACCTGAGGCACCAGCGCATCGATGATGCCGAGTTTGCCGTGCCGCTCGGTGAATTCGACCAGTCTGACGCCCCGATCGGCATAGTGTTTGACGATCCCGGCGGTGCCGTCGGTCGAACAGTCGGAGGCCACCACGATCTCAAGTCTGCCCGTAGGATAGTCCAGTGACAGCAGGTTTTCCACCTTGTCGGCGATGATGGCCTCCTCATTGTAGGCCGGGACTATGACGGTGAGGGTGGGGGGGATTCCCTCGTGGGACAAGGGACGTGACCTGGGCTTGAGGCCGGTAGTGACGAACAGGATGAGATATATTCCGACGTAGCTCTGAAATATCAGCAGCAGCGCGATCCAGAAGATCGCCGCCAGCACAATCTGTAGATCGATCACGGCAGACTTGAGAGGATCTCGGTGGCTTTGCGCCCCCACTCGTCACCTGAGTGCTCTTTGCTCACCCTGTTCAGCAGGCTGCGCGCCTGACCGGTGTTGCCGCGCTCGATCTCGATGCGGGCCGCTTCGATGGAGGCTCTGGCTGTCCAGTCGGGATAGCCCTTGAATAGATACCTGACCTTCAGATAGCCGTCGAGGGCCTCCTCGCTGCGTTCGAGCAGTTTCAGCAGGCGCCCGGTTTCGAACTGCGCCTCTGCCCCCACCTCGTCAGAGCGCATATTTGCCACACGGGTCACCTGGTTCAGCGCTTCATCGAGGCGTCCCAGGTCGGCCAACGTCCTGGCCATCTCGATAGAGGCTCGGTCGGTTATCTGGTCGGCCGGTTCAGCATCGGTCAGAGGCTTCAGCAGAGCCAGAGCTGTTTCAGGGTCACCTCTCCTGCGGACGGCAGCCCCTTCGGACAGCCGGGCCTCCCTGGCAACGTCCCTGGAGGGATGTTTCCGTCGAATGGTCGTGAGGACCTTCAGAGCTGTCGAGGTATCACCCCTGGCGAGGTGCACCTTGGCGGTCATAAACAGCGCCTGGGCAACCGGTTCTCCGGTGGGGGTTCGCCGGGCGAGCTCCTGCCAGGCGGTAAGCGCCGCAGTGGAGTCTCCGCTGGCGAGAAGAGCCCGCCCGCGCCAGAAGAGTGCCGCCGGAACCAGGTCGCTGTCGGGATAGCGTTCCACCAGCTTCATGTAGTTCTCGGCGGCGCGGGCATAGTCGCCGGTGTTGTAGAGCAGGTCTGCCACCCGAAGTGCCAGGTCGTCCACCAGCGGGCTGTCGGGGTGGCGGGCCGAAAACCGCTCAGCCACTGCCAGCGCCTGATCGACGTCGCCCAACTGGATGGCGCACCACTGCAGGCCGCTGATTGCATCCCCCACCAGAGGCGAATCGGGATACCGCTCGATGAGCTGCTCGTAAGCTTCGGCGGCCTCGCGGTAGCGCTTGAGGTTGTATAGCGCATCTGCCAGACCGTATGCAGCGCGTGGAAGGTATGGGGAATCCGGGAACCGGGCGGGGAATTGACGATAGCTCTCTGCGGAATCCTCAAACCTGCCGCCCTGAAACTGCGCCCATCCGACCATATATCCCGCATCATCGGCCAGCTCGGTGTCTTGAAAGGTTGCGGAGTGATAGGCGAAGGCGTCGGCGGCGTTCGTGAACCGCTCGAGCTTCAGCAGGGTAACAGCCCACTGGTAGTGGGATCGGACTCGGTCCGGGCTGTCCTGCTGCTGCTCGTAAAACCGCCGATAGGCCGCCTCCGCACCGGCCCAGCTCTTGGCGCTGAACCGACTGTCTGCGATTCTGAGTCGGGCATCGACTGAATAGCGGCTCGACGGGTAAGACATGACGAAGCTGCTGAAGGCCTCGGCGGCTGTGTGGTATTCCCCGGCTCGATACAGCGCCCAGGCACGTCCATAGCGCGCCTCCTCGGTAAGTGGGTCATCGGGGAACCTCTTCAGCATGTGACGGTAGGCGGATTCAGCGCCGAACGGGTCCCCGGCGGCGTAACGGGCCTCGCCCAGCCAGAACAGCCCCTCGGCGGCGCGTTTATGGTCGGGATACTTATCTGTGAGTGATTCCAGGTAACCGACGGCGCCCTCGTGCTGGCCGATCCTGTGAGCCAGGTAACCGGCGGTGAAGAGCAGTTCAGCTTCATCCTCAGGGAGCGGACTGTGAGCCAGCCCGTTCTGACAGGCTTCGAGGGCTTCCTTCTGGTCTCCGGTCGCTTCGAGCGCTGCTGCCAGCAGGCGGTAGGCTTCCCCCAGGTCAACGCTGCCGGATGGCGCCTCCACCGCGCGGGAGAGGTTTCGGGCGGCTTCGGCGTAATCACCGCGCCGGAAGAGCTCCCGTCCTACCTCTATCAG
>MWJR01000119.1 GCA_002127415.1 Calditrichaeota bacterium AABM5.125.24 | reverse complement strand
TTCATCGCCAGAATAGGCGGTTCTGGCTGTCGGTTACGGCGGGTCAGCTCGCGGACGATGCGCTGGATTTCCGAGCTCGACACGCCGCCGGGAATTGCGGTTGTGTGCCCCCAGCCGGGATTTGTTCACCGCCGGCCCGGCGATCCGTTTTCGCTGATAGTTGTGCTGACGTTGGTGCAGGACCCCGGTAACCTGGGCGGGATAATCCGCACCGCCGATTACTTCGGGGTCGATGAGCTCTGGCTGGGACCCGGATCGGCTGACCCCTACGGACCGAAGGCGGTTAGAGGCGCAATGGGGGCCACCCTGCGTATGCCGGTTCTTATGCCGACCGATCTGCCGGGACGCATCGGACAGTTCCGGCAGGAGGGGGCCGAGGTATGGGCAGCGGTAGCCCATGAGACCGATACCGAGATGAGGATATCTCCTTCGGGATCGCGCATACTCCTGCTCGGCGGCGAGAGCCGCGGTCTGCTGCCCGATGAAGTGTCTCTGGCCGACCGGAAAGTATCGATACCCGGAGCCCGGCGGTCGGAATCGCTCAACCTGGCCGTGGCAGCCGGCATCCTGATCCACAGCGCAACAACCGATCGGTATCGGGGGGCATAACGATGTTCGATGGACAGTGTCCGATGTTTGATGAATATTAGGTTTACCATCTATCATCGACCATAGGGGTAATTTATGATTATGAGAATAGCTCCGGTCTCTATATTAATCCTGTTGATCGGCTGCGGGATGCCGCCTGAAACGGCCAAGGAGCAGGGCTTCCTCCGTTATGATCTCGGTCGCTATTCCGAGGCTCACCCTCTGCTCGAACGGGCATTTGCCGGAGGCCTTGACGACCCTGAGCTGGTTGTTCGTCTGGCCCACTGCCGGACCACGGTCAAAGGTGATCCGACCGGCGCCATCGATATCCTGCGCGACAGCGCCCTAAAATACCCCGACTATGCACGAACCTACTATGAACTGGGCTTTATCGCCCACGATTTCGGTCCGACCGATGACTTTCGCAACGTGCTCCAGGCCATAGGCTTCACCCGCAAGGCGGTTGAGCTCGACCCCGACGACTGGCGTTTCAAGGACAACCTCGGGATGTTCTATCTGGAGATGCGGGAGCTCGATTCAGCCATGGCTTTTTTTCAGGCCGCCAGGGTGCTTATGACCGATTATCCCGAGCTGAATGCCCGCATCGAGCAGACCCATCAGTTGTTGAAAGAAAAGGCCCGTCTGGACTCCCTGGCGGTTGCGGACACCGTTGAGTTGAAGCCTTAAAGATGTCTAACCTTTGACTCACCTGCAGTGTAGCAGGTTATTTCGTTGCCATACTAACCGCAATTGATTACCTTTTATATCATCAAAACTGAAATATACAGACCTTCAATTTGAGGTTGAAAGGAGGAGCTGCTATGAGCCTGAATGGCAATAACTGCGTATTTAAGGTGGCGCTCATTTTCACGGCTGCACACTTGCTGGTCGTGGGGTGTGGGGGTGGCGTCAAGCAGGAGGCGTCCAGGGCGATTCCTATCACTATGGAGGTCGTTCCGCCGGGGGCACTGCCTGACGTTCCCGCCGAACTGGGAGGCGCAGGCTTCACCGGTGAAGGATGGACGACCAACGAGGACTATCAGCCCGTCGGCGACCCCCGCGCCAAGAAGGGCGGCACCTTCACCTGGGCCTTCTCTGAACTGCCGCCGACGCTGCGCCCCATCGGTAAGGACTCGAACAGCGCTACCAACTTCATAATCTACAGTATGATCTATGAGAGTCTGATCGGCTTCAACCGGAACACCCTCGAGTTCGGCCCCGGGCTCGCCACCCACTGGCAGATATCCGAGGACAAGCGCACCTTCAGCTTCCGTATCAACCCCGACGCCCGCTGGTCCGACGGCAGCCGCGTCACTGCCGAGGATGTGGTTGCATCATGGAAGCTCCGCGTCGATCCAAGCATCCTTTTCCCCTCCACCAATATCACCTTCGGTTACTTCGAAGAGCCTGTCGCTGAAAGTCCCTATATTGTGAGTGTTCGCACTAAAGAGCTTAACTGGCGTCTGTTTCTTTATTTCACCGGGATGTCGATTCTGCCGGCGAAGTATATCGGACATCTCACGGGTTCGGAATACCTGAAGGAATACCAGTTCAAGCACACGCCCGGCTCCGGACCCTATATTCTCAAGCCGGGGGATCTCATCAAGGGTCGTTCAATAGCACTGACCCGCCGGGAGGACTGGTGGGCCAAGGATGATCCCGACAACGTCGGTATCGCCAACTTCGACCGGATTAAGTTCGTCGAGGTCGCCGAGGATCGGCTGACGTTCGAGAAGTTCAAGAAGGGGGAGCTGGACTTTTACCCGGTCGGTCGCGCGCAGTGGTGGATTGAGGAGACCAACTTCGAGAACGTCACGCGCGGTCTGATTCAGAAGCGGAGGATCTACAACGACCAACCGCGGGGCATCGCCGGGCTGGTGTTCAATATGCGCAAGCCCCCCTTCGATGACATCCGTATGCGCAAGGCGATCGCCCACCTCTTGAACCGCGGGAAGCTGATCGAAAAGCTCTTCTTCAATCAATATCTGTTCCTTGACAGCTACTATCCCGGTGGCATCTACGAGAATCCTGGCAATCCCAAATATCGATACGACCCCGACCGAGCCGTCGAGCTGCTGGCCGAATGCGGATATAAGGAACGTAATGAGGATGGCTGGCTGGTCAACGACAAAGGTGAGATGCTGGTGCTCGATCTGAATTTCCTCGCGGGATGGGACAGGATTTTCACGGTGGTTCAGGAAGACCTGCAGCGGGTCGGCGTTAAGCTGAACCTGAAGGAAACCACCCCCGCCACCAACTTCAAATTGGCGATGGAGCGCAAGTTCAAGGTCCACTGGCAGGCCTGGACGGGATTGCTGTTCCCAAACCCGGAGACCTCCTGGGCATCCTGGCTGGCCGACAGTTTGAACACCAATAACCTGAGCGGCGTCAAGAACGCCCGGATCGACACCCTGCTGAAAGAATATAACGTCATCTTCGATCAGGAGCGGCGGGTTGAGATTATAAGAGAGATCGACAACATCCTGATGGGGATTCAGCCCTATGCCCTCGGGTGGTATGCGCCGTTTGTCAGGATACTTTACTGGAACAAATTCGGACATCCGGATTTCTATATTCCACGCACACTGGAATACTATTATGCTATTCCCCAGTATTGGTGGTTCGACGAGGAGAAGGACAAAAAGCTCCAGGCAGCTCGGGATGACCCGTCAATACAGCTCGAAGTCGGGGATGTTGAGGTGACATACTGGTCTGAATGGAATGAGAAACACGGGCGGGTGTATAAAAGTGAGCTTTGACAAGTAAAAAGTGGAAAGTAAAAACGAATTGGTGGGGCGGACATTCCCCGGCTTTCACCGGGGCAAGTTCTGTCCGCCATCCGCCGCAGGCGGATTTATTCCGAGATAACCGGATTGGCCCCTGCGAGGCGGGCGCGATAAGCATGTTCCTGCGAGAGCAGGGATCGCGCCCCTACCGTAAAACACTTTTAATGTGGTATCAAGCGAGACGTTTGACACCACAATACTTAGGCACTTAGGAACTTAAAATGGGTGGACTTGCCAACTACTTTACCCGCCGTGTTCTGCTGTTAATACCGACCTTCATCGGTATAACGATACTGGTGTTCACGATTATGCAGTTTGTCCCCGGAGGTCCGCTGGAGCAGGAGCTGCTGAAGTTACGCGCCAGTGCGATGATGGGTGGTGAGGCCGGAGGCGGAAGCGGCGGTTTTCAGCCGGTGGAGATCCCCTCGGATGCGCTCGAGGAGATGAAGAAGTTTTACGGTCTTGACAAACCGGTGCCGATGCGTTACCTGAGCTGGTTCTGGGACATCCTTCACTTCGACCTTGGCACTTCCTATGTCTATGCCGAGCCGGTGTGGGACGTGATAAAGGTCCGCTTTCCTATCTCGATCTACTTCGGTCTCATTGGTTACGTACTCGCCTACTCGATCTGTATTCCATTGGGTGTTTTCAAGGCTGTCAAGCACGGTTCACCGTTTGACCTTACTTCGAGTGTGATAGTCTTTATCGGGTATTCGACGCCGGGGTGGGCGGTTGGAGCGGTGCTGCTCGTGCTGCTCGGTGGAGGCAGCTTCTGGAATGTGTTCCCGTTGGGCGAGTTCCGCAGCGAATACTGGGCCGATCTGTCGTTCTGGGCGAAGATCTGGGACCAGGTTCATCATACGATCCTTCCGGTGTTCTCGTATGTAGTTGCCAGCTTCGCCACACTGACCATCCTGATGAAGAACTCGCTGATGGAGAACCTGGGCCAGGACTATGTGCGCACCGCCTTCGCCAAGGGGCTGCCTGAGAAACGGGTCATATTCGTCCACGCCCTGCGCAACTCGCTGATACCGATCGCCACCGGCCTGGGGCATATCCTGTCGATAGTGCTGGCCGGATCCTATCTGATTGAGAAGGTCTTCAACATCGATGGCTTCGGATTGTTAGGGTTTAACTCCATCGTCAGACGCGATTATCCTGTGGTGTTGGGAGTACTGGTAATAGGCGCCTTGCTCAGGCTGTTCGGGAACATTCTGTCCGATGTCTGCTACGCACTTATCGACCCACGCATACGGTTTAAGTGAGGTTAAAAAGTAAAAAGTAACAAGGGATGAAAAAGGAAAAGATAACCGAGTATAAATCCGAATCGGTTTTCCGGAAACGGCTGCGGAGGTTTCGTTCCCTCAAGCGGGGATATTACTCCTTTCTGATTATCGTAACGCTTTACGTAATATCATTTTTCTGTCCCCTGCTGATGAACCACAAGGCGCTGATCGTCAAGTATGAGGGCAAGCTTTATTTCCCGGCCTTCAAGTATCATCCAGGCAAGTTCTTCGGTCAGGATATTTACGGCGAGGCGAATTACCGGGATCTGAAGGGTCAGTTCGATGTGGAGCGCCGCGGGAACTGGGTGCTGATGCCGCCTTATCCTTACGGTCCCTATGAGACGCTGCTGGACAAAACCGGCGAGCCGCCCAATCCGCCCTCAAAGGACCACTGGTTCGGCACCGATGACCGGGGGCGGGATGTGTTCGTGCGGCTTGCATACGGATTCAACGTCTCGATCTCATTTGCAATATGCGTTCTGGTGGTTGCCTATTCGATCGGCATCACAATCGGTGCGTCGCTGGGCTACTTCGGCGGGCGGTTTGACATCATCTTCCAGAGGTTCATAGAAATATGGTCGGCAATGCCGTTTCTCTATACGGTAATGATAGTCGCGTCCATCGTGTTGCCGAACTTCGGACTGCTGGTGTTGGTGCTCTGCCTGTTTCGCTGGATGGGGATGACATACTATATGCGTGGAGAATTTTACCGCGAGAAGGCCAAGGATTACGTCCAGGCAGCGATTGCGATGGGCGCCACCGACCGGAAGGTTATCTTCAAGCACATCCTGCCCAATGCGCTCACGCCGGTGATTACCTTCGCGCCGTTCAATCTGGTGGTCTTTATAGGCTCGCTGGTGGGGCTCGATTTCCTGGGATTTGGTCTGCCGCCGCCGACGCCGTCGTGGGGCGAGTTGATCAGACAGGGGATGGCTAATATCTTTTCCTGGTGGCTGGTGCTGTTTACATTTACTGCGTTGTTCTTCACGCTGATCCTGGTAGTTTTCGTGGGGGAGGCGGTAAGGCAGGCCTTCGACCCGCGGGCGTTCTCGAGACTGAGATGATGAATCCGCTATAAACGAGCGGTTATGAAATACAAGCACATTCAAATACCGCTGGATGAGCCTTTAGCTGAGCATGAGTTGGCAGCGTTGAACGCAATCAGCACGCAGGTTCCATCCGACGGGCTACTCATCGAAGTCAATACCAATTGCATTGAATTGGCAGTTCGGGAGGTTGACCTGTTTCGTCTGCGAGGTCTCGCTGATGAAATCGCACGTTCTTTTGGGTTGAAAGGTGAGTTGCATTCCCTGCGACGTATTGTTGACGCCATAGATGGAATACGCAGTTTCGCGATGAACGGCAGAAAGCGCCTCTATGTTGACTACAATAGAGAGCGTCGCGTTGCAGGGCGTAAGGATAAGGAAAAGAAGCGGGGGCAATTCTATTACGCCCGCAAACACTCATTTCTGAAGAGGAATAATCCATTTCCCAATGAATATCTGAGCAGAATTATTTGCGGTGACAGCGAAAAGGTATTGAGCAACCTTCCTGATAATTGCGTGGACCTCGTTGTTACATCACCTCCTTATAATTTCGGAATTGATTACGAGACTGGAGCAGATGACCAATTTTGGGGTCACTACTTTGATAAATTATTCCACATCTTTGATGAATGCATTCGGGTTTTAAGATATGGCGGGCGGATCGCTATCAATGTGCAGCCGCTCTATTCCGATTTCATCCCGTCGCATCATATTATAAGTCAGCATTTTATCAGACGGAAGTTAATTTGGCGCGCTGAGATACTGTGGGAAAAGCACAATTACAACTGTAAATATACTG
>MWJR01000013.1 GCA_002127415.1 Calditrichaeota bacterium AABM5.125.24 | reverse complement strand
ATCTCTATCGTCGTTCCAGCGAAAGCATGTCCCTGCGGAAGCAGGGGCTGGAACCCAGAAAAGGCGTAACATTTTGTATATATATTAACCAGACCACCTTATTGTTTATATGAATTGTCTGTAATCTGCTGATCTCCCCCCTTCTGTTGAAGGGGGAATAAAAGGGGGGTTGTGTTCTTATCTCATAATTCAGACTATAGATACAATATTCCGGACAAACAATCACCCCCCCTTAATCCCCCCCTGCAATAGCAGGAGGGGATAACAGGAGAATGTCTACTATAAAATGGTCGGAGTAATAGGACCTGGATTCCGGCTTTCCAGTCTGTCCGAGAATTGTTAAAGTTCGGTTGTCATTGCGAGCGTAGCGAAGCAATCTTTCCCATAATCAGTAGCTTAAAGATTGCTTCGTCACTTCGTTCCTCGCAATGACACCATTCTTGGACGGACTGTTTCGCCGGAATGATGAGTTAATGAATGCGCATAAATATACAACGCTATGTATAGATTAGTAGGATGGGTGAAAAATCCATCATTTTATGTATTCCGAAGATGGGTTTCGCTGCGCTTCACCCACTGCTTCTGTCAAATATTTTCTTCCTGAAGTAATAGGTGCTGTCACACGCCCTCGTGTGACGGAAAAGAATCCGGTGTCTACCGGATGCCAACACTATTTCAGAATTCTCTCAAAACCCGCTAAGTGGGAACCTATAAGGAGGTTGATGATATGAAAGCCGAAACAGCCGTCAAGTATGAAGCCGAGTTGGACAAGGATTTCTCCAAATGGCTGATTTCCGCTCCCGGGGGTGAGCAGATTCGGGACTGCATCCAATGTGGCACCTGCGGCGCCACCTGTCCTATGGCCACCTATATGGACTATACGCCCAGGCAGATTATCAACATGGCCCGTCAGGGATTCAAGGAGGAGGTTTTGAGCAGCTTTACCCCCTGGCTGTGCGCCTCCTGCTATTCCTGCACGGTCAACTGTCCCCGGGAGATTAAAATCACCGAGATTATGTATATTCTTAAGGAGAAGGCGATAAAAGAAGGGAAGTATCCCAGGCGTTTTCCGCTGCCTGTAATGGCCCAGGAATACACCCGCCTGGTTAAGCGTAAGGGTCGAAACCCGGAGACTATACTTATCGCCCTGTCTGCCCTTAAAACCAACCCCTTCAGCTTGTTGAAGATGGCCCCATTGGGACTTCAGTTGATGAAAACGGGTCGACTTGAACTGATAACAAAATCCATCAAGGGTCAGAACCAGCTTAAGAAGATGCTCAAATCGCTGGAGGCAACGACATGAAAGAATATGCCTACTACCCCGGCTGCTCAGTGAAGGGAACGGCCAAGCAATACGAGGAATCATTACTGGCAACCTTCGATGCACTGGGTTTGAAGCTGACCGAGCTTGAGGACTGGAACTGCTGCGGTTCCACCCTCACCCTTGGGGTTGACGAGTTAAAGTCGTTCACTATGGTGGCCAGGAATCTGGCCTTAGCTGAAAAGACCGGCCTCGATGTGGTTACCCCCTGCAGCGCCTGCTACCTGCTGTTCCTGAAGACTCAGGACTATATCCGGCGCTATCCCGATATTAAGGCCAAGATTGATAGAGCCCTGAAATCGGTAGGTATGGAATATCGGGAAACGGTGAAGGTGAGGCATGTTCTTGATGTGGCTGTGAATGATGTGGAGCTGGATGAGATCAAAGAGAGGGTAACCAGACCACTGCGCGGCTTTAAGGTGGCCCCTTACTATGGCTGCCAGATTGTGAGGCCCTACTGTGAGTTTGATGACGAACGCAACCCGGATTCTATGGATAAGCTCATTAAGGGGTTGGGGGCGGAGGTTGTGGATTATCCCCTGAAGACCCAGTGTTGTGGGAGCTCTATTGCCGGGACGATGGAGGATATGGGGGTGAGGATTAACTATCGCCTCCTGAATGAGGCCTGGAAAAGGGGTGCCAATTGCGTGGTGACAGTCTGCCCTCTCTGTCAGTTGAACCTCGAACAGTATCAGGGAAAGATAAATAAACGCTTCAATACTAATATCTCCCTGCCCATCCTCTACTTCACCCAGCTATTGGGATTGGCGATAGGTATTTTAGGGGATAGGCTGGGCTTCAACAGGTCGATAGTGCCTGTGGATTCACTCCTGGCGACAGCTAAAGTGGAGGCAGCATGAGTGAGAAATCAAACGGAAGACCGAAGATCGGGGTATATGTCTGCCATTGCGGGACGAACATTGCCAAGACCGTGAATGTCGGCGAGGTCATCAAGTTCGCTTCCGACATGAGCAATGTGACAGTAGCCCGCGATTATAAGTATATGTGCTCCGATCCGGGGCAGGAGCTCATCAAGAAAGACATTAAGGAGCTGGGACTGAACCGTGTAGTGGTTGCCTCCTGCTCCCCCCTGCTCCACGAGATTACCTTCAGACAGGCCTGTGATGACGCGGGGTTAAATCCTTTCCTCTTTCAGATGGCCAACATCAGGGAACACTGCTCCTGGGTGACCCTCGATCCTCAAGAAGCCACAGCTAAGGCAAAAAGAATCGTGGCGGCAGCCGTGGTTCGGGTGGTATATCAGGAGGCTATGGAGATTAAAAAGGTGCCGGTGAACCCCAATGTCCTGGTAGTGGGAGGAGGGATTACAGGCATCGAGACCGCTCTGAGGCTGGCACAGTCCGGTCGAAAGGTGTATCTGGTGGAACGCGAACCCTCCATCGGCGGCCATATGGCTGAGCTGGACAAGACCTTTCCCACCCTGGACTGTGCCGCCTGTATCCTCACCCCCAAGATGGGAACCGTCGGTCACGAACCCAACATTGAACTTCTGACCTACAGCGAAGTGGAAGAGGTTTCGGGATATGTGGGGAATTTTAAGGTCAAGGTTCATAAGAAGCCTCGATATGTTGACCTGGAGAAATGCACCGGCTGCGGGCTCTGCTGGTCAAACTGCCCTACCAGCATCGTCCCCTCAGAACGGGTGATTAAAAAGGGCGATTTAATAATCAAACGGACGGGATAGGATGACACTTAAAGAAGTTGTAAAAATTCTCGATTGCCAGGTGTTGACGGGGGAGGAAGAGCTGGATAGCGAGGTAAAGGTGGGGTGCGGCTGCGACCTTATGAGCGATGTGCTGTCGTTTATTAAGCCCGGCGCCCTGCTGTTAACCGGACTTAACAACCCACAGGCCATACGAACCGGGGAGATGTCCGAGGTAGGGGCCATCTGCCTGGTCAGAGATAAACAGCCCGGCGATGATATGGTAGCATTAGCGAAGGAAAACGGGATCATCCTGTTAACTACTTCCCTGCCTCTGTTTGATGCCTGTGGCAGATTGTATCAGAACGGCCTGGTGGGCCATTCTGAGTATAAAGGATGAAGTTGGAGTAGGTGTTTCCGTGGGCGAAAAAAAGGATATTACCAAGGTCCAGGAGTTAGTCTATGAGATGAAGGTGGATCAGGTCATGGCCAGGGATATCATTACGGTAAGTCCCGATGACCTGATGAGTAAACTCCGGGAATTGTTGCGTGACAAGCATATCTCCGGTGTCCCCGTGGTCAGAGATAAACGGCTGATCGGAATGGTCAGTATTGAGGATTTTATCAAGTGTCTGGCTGAGGGCAAGATGGACAGTCCCGTGAAGGATAGAATGAGTTATGATGTTGAGACCCTGTATGATAATGAGCCGTTGGTCCGTGCGGTGGAGGAGTTTAACCGGCTGGGGTATGGACGTTTTCCTGTGATTAGCCGGGGAGATGGAAATCTGGTGGGAATCATCACCAAGGGCGACATCATTCGGGGTCTGCTCAAAAAGATGGAGATAGATTACCATGAAGAGGAGATACATCGCTATCGAGCCAGCCATTTCTTCGAAGACATCATCGCCGATAAGACGACCCTCATATTCCAATACAAGGTTGTAGGCAAGGATTTTAACCGTGCCGGGGAGACGTCCAGCGGACTCAAGAAGACACTGAGAAGGATGGGGATGTCTCCGAAGATTATCCGCCGGGTAGCCATTGCCACCTATGAAGCGGAGATGAACCTCGTTGTTTTCACTGACGGGGGGGAGATCACCGCTCAGGTAACCCCCAGTGAGATCAAGATTGAGGTGGTGGACGAAGGACCCGGCATCCCCGATATAAAAAAAGCCATGGAGCCCGGCTTTTCAACAGCGCCTGACTGGATAAGGGAGCTGGGGTTCGGCGCCGGTATGGGCCTGTCGAATATCCATAAGTGTGCCGATGTGATGCACCTGGAATCTACTGTGGGCAAGGGAACAAGACTTGAAATTGCCGTCCATTTAAACGATAAAGAGAATCGTGCTTCTGAAGAAGATAGTTGAAGAATTAGGTCTTCAGGTAAAGGTCGCCGGAGAAGGTCTCACAAATCAGGTGACCGGAGCTTATGTCAGCGATCTGCTGAGCGATGTGATGGCCAACTCAAAAGAGGGTGAGCTCTGGATAACCCTTCAGGTCCATCCCAACATCATAGCTGTAGCCACACTCAAGGAACTCTCAGGCATCATCCTGGTGAACAGCCGCCAACCTGAGGAGGAGACCCTCAAGAAGGCCGAGGAGGAGCAGATCCCCATTATAACCACTGAATTACCGACGTTTCAACTGGCGGGAAGGTTGTTCAATCTAATCGGGGAATGCTGAAGGAATTCAGAGCCGATCTGCATATCCATACCTGTCTTTCACCATGCGGTGATCTGAAGATGTCCCCACGAGGGGTCGTGAAAGAAGCGGCGGGAAAAGGGATCGATCTTATAGCCATCTGTGATCACAACTCTTCTGAAAACGTAGAGGCTTTCATCAAGGCGTCACAGGGGAAAGGGGTTACGGTTCTGCCGGGAATGGAGGTTACATCGAAAGAGGAAGTTCATATTGTTGCGCTCTTTGACAGGATTGAAGATGCCGTGGGATTGCAGGCGTTGATCTACGAAAACCTGGAAGGGGAGAACGACGAGAAGGCCTTCGGAATGCAGGTGGTGGTGAATTCAGAGGGGGAGGTATTGGGGTTTAATAAGAGGCTGTTGATTGGGGCCACAGCCCTTTCCGTTGAGAATATAGTGGATGCTGTCCATTCCTTTAACGGACTGGCGATTGCCGCCCACATCGACCGGGAGGGATTCGGGATCATCGGACAGCTGGGATTTATCCCCCCGGGATTGGAGCTGGACGCTTTGGAAATTTCGCCTCGTTTGAGCTTCGAAGAGGCCGGTGTGAGATTCGGCGAATATCATGAATATCCTCTCCTGTGTTCTTCAGATGCTCACTATCTGGATGACATTGGCAAGGGAACCACGACCTTTCTGTTGGAGGAGGCTTCGCTTAAGGAGTTAAGAATGGCGTTGAAGAGGGAAGGTGAAAGGGAAATTCGAAGCCCGAAATACGAAACAAATTCGAATGACCAAAATAAAAAATCCGAAACAATATGATTTGGAAGATCGTGCACTTTCGCTTGCTATTAAGGGGGGCATTTTATAGTTGACACTGAGCTCTGTCATTCCGACGCAGAGCCTGCCCTCGCGAAAGTGGGGGTTGGAATCCGGACAAGCTCGAATTCGTCTGGATACCGGCCCCCTGCTTTCGCAGGGGCATGCTTCGCCGGTCCGGCAAGTGTCTACAATAAAGTGACCTGATTAGTAAAATTTCCGTGGATTAGAAACCCTAAATGGAAGATATTTCACTGCACATACTGGACCTGGTTGAGAATTCCATAGTCGCCGGTGCCGGAAATGTTGAGATTAAGATAAGTGAGGATCTGAAGGAGGACCTGCTCAAGGTCGAGATTATTGATGATGGCAGGGGAATGGACGAATCGATATTGAAACAGGCTCTCGACCCATTCTTCACCACCAAGACGGTCCGAAAGGTGGGGCTGGGATTGTCCCTATTCAGGGAAGCTGCCCGTGCAGCCAACGGAGACCTTTCCATTCAATCGGAGGCCGGTCGGGGAACCGAGTTGATCGCGACCTTTCAGCACAGCCATATAGACCGAAAGCCGATGGGGGATATGACAAAAACTATGATGACGCTGATTATCGGCCATCCGGGGATTCGGTTCAGATATCGGCACCGGAAAGATGACCGGGAATACGGGTTGGATACTGAAAAGTTCAGCGTTAATGGCAGAGACCTGTCATCAATAAACCTTGTGGAACTGTCAAAACTGGTAAAAAAGAGCCTACAGGCTTAGGATATATCCGTAGATAAAACAACGGGCAAGGCGCACGCCCCCAGCTTTCCCTGACTTTCGTCAGGACAGGCGCTGGGGCAGGCTCTCGTGCGCCAAGGTATCCCGGACATTAAACGGCGGACGAGGGCGTCCGCCTTGCCACAAGCCAATTTACGGATAAGTCCTTAATATTGTGTCGGATATTCCCACCCGGCACAACAATACAACTTTTACCGTCAGGTGGATGTCCATCAGCCAGCAGAAAACCACAGTAAAAAATGGGATGAAAAAATGGAAGAACAGAAAGTCATAGAGATAATCGAAAAATACGAGGGCGAATAC
>MWJR01000354.1 GCA_002127415.1 Calditrichaeota bacterium AABM5.125.24 | reverse complement strand
GGTATAAATATGTTATTGGGTGGGCGGCAGGTGAACACCCGTTCACTCAGATTGTTCGGTCAATCCTGCATCGTCACGGCTTCAGTGTGATAAGGAAGGAGTTGGAGTTTATGGTCCGGACTGTTTCAACCGCAGATGACCGGTGTTTTGATCTGAACCAATGGCGCCTGAGCGAAATTATGACGGAACGCTGAAGCGCAGGGACTGATTTGTAATTTTTATATTTAGTAGGATGGGTGAAGTAAAACGAACCCATCATTCAATGTATCCCTAAAGTGGGTTTCGCTACGCTTCACCCACACTACTGACGGCGGAATCGATAGACTCGTATCTGTTGAGAAGAATTGAAAGTATGCCGACTGTTACCTTTGAAACCTCCTCAGATTCGCCCTTTATATCGTATGTGCTTGATCTTGCGGCCCGTTTCTGTGGGGTCGGACTTGCTCCGGTTGAGCCTTCAGCCCTGGTGCATCGGGTAGATGTGTATTATGGAAACGATGAGACGCGCCCATGCATCCTGAGGATTCCCCGGGTGGCTGGATATTCTTTACAGGGGATTCCGTCAGTTCCGTCGGATGACGATGAGGCAATGGCGGAGAAGTCTCAGGCACCATTTCCATTTGACCTGTTTGCTGCGATTCGTTTCTGGCTGGCGGATGAAGGTAACGCATCTTTACCCGGTGAAGCCTATGATTCCCACAACCGGCTGTGCGCAGATCGTTCGTCGATGGAGTTGTGCGGGGTCAGAGAGGTCCCCTTGGTGAATGCCTACCTGTTGCTTTTTCGCCATTGGCTTGAGGTGCGTTTTAAGGTCCGTGGAACAGGTATTCTGCCAGCGGGCAAGCGCTGTATGGTGGTTCTTTCCCACGACGTAGACAGCCCTGTCAGTTACGGAGATCCAGGTCACAGGCTCTGGATGGCTTTTAAGAGCATCCGCCAGGGGCGTTTTAGATTCACTCTTTCCCATCTCTATGGTGGGTTCGTCCAGACTCTGCGCTGGTTAAAGCGGCCAGGCCAGAAGTGGTGGCTGTTCCGGGAAATTATGGAGGCCGAAGAGAGGTATGATTTCCGGAGCTCTTTTTTCTTCGCGCCCACGTCACGGTTCATAACCGGAGCCAGCCCGCTGGATGTCGAATACGATATCTCAGCGCCCCGGTTCCGACGAATATTCAGTGAGATACTGGAGCGAGGATGGGAAATCGGGCTCCATATAGGATATAACTCCTGTCGCAGCAGTGAAGTAATCAGGTCTGAAAAGGATGCATTGGAAGAGGCTGTCGGCCAGGAGATACTGGGATGCCGACATCACTACTGGCATATGAAGCGACCGTTCTGGCCCACCCTGGAGGATCACGCAAAGGCGGGCCTGCGGTATGACAGCTCAATAGCATTTAATGAGTCGCCCGGTTATCGTCTGAGTATTGCGTTTCCGTTTTACCCCTGGAATCCGTTATCCGGGGGCGTTATCGGCACTCTGCAGATACCGGTCATCGTTATGGATGACGCCTTTTTCTGTCGTGGGGGACAAACTGTTGAGGCAACTCTGAACCATTTTGAGAGGTTACTAAATCAGTTAAAAATGTTTGAAGGGGTGGCCGCAATCGACTGGCATGTTCGAACATCTTATCCCGGTTCTTTTATGTGTCGCGATTACGGTGAGGCCTATATGGCTATCGTTGATATGCTGGGGGCGGATGATGATGTGTGCGTGCAGAGCTGCGCTGAGGTGTACCGGAGATGCGTTGATATGAAATCAGCATACTGAGTCCGATTCAGGAAGAATGCTCTGTGACAACAGGATATAAAGAAGGGTCGGTTCAACAGCCTGAGGATTGGAAGCTACTGCGAAAGCTGTCTGCGGCTTTCAGCGGTCAGATAGGTGTCTTTTTACTGGCATTCGCCTCCCAGATTGTGATTGCCAGGGCTCTCGGTCCAGCCGGGAAGGGTGCATTTTCGCTGGTGATTCTGATCGTCAACGTTGTGTATATCTTTGCTCACGGGAGTCTTGGCTCGGCCAATACACACTTCACCGGCAGGCATCCCGCCTCCAAGGCGGGGATTTTCGGTAACAGTTTCACCATAGCACTGCTCTGGGGAGGGACGGTCGCCCTGCTGTTTATAACCATTGTGGAAGGGCTGCTTGCAAAGACATTACCGGACATCGACCCCGCCCTGGTAAAAATGACCGCCATCGCCATTCCCATGATGATACTCCTTGATTATTGCAACACGATTGTAATGGGATTGGACAGGATCGCACGCTACAGTCTTATCATCGTTTCCCGAGAACTGGTCTTTCTGGTCGGGCTGTTTCTTCTGCTCCTCATTGCACCTCTGACAGTTGGGGGTGTTCTGAACACTTGGGTTCTGGTTGTGGGGCTGGCGTCGATTTTCGCCGCCTGGTCCGCCTGGTCGGGTGTTGGGTTCAGGTTTAAGATTGATCTGAGGCTGTGGTTCTCCATGGCCAAATTCAGCCTGCAGTCTCACGCGGCCAACCTGTCCACCTTCCTGAAGATGCGCTTTGATGTGTTGATGGTGGCTTATTTCCTTGATTTGAAGGAGGTTGGTTACTACTCTATTGCGAACGCCATTATTGCGGTCTTATGGTTTATCCCGGTGGCGGTCTCAATGGTGCTGACCCCTCATATATCGTGGCGTGACGATCAGGCGGGGAACATACTGACCCCGCCTCTGTGCAGGATGGCGTTCTTCCTCACCGCCATTGCCGGCTTGACCATCGCCATCTTCGGATGGGTCGGGATTAAGCTGGTCTTCGGCGAGCTCTTCCTTCCGGCGTATCTGCCGCTCCTGATTCTGATCCCCGGTGCGGTAGTATACAGTCTGGCCAAGCTGTTGTCAGGCGATCTGGTGGGCAGGGGACTGCCGCACTATGCGATGAAAATCTCACTGGTGGCGCTGGGCCTGAATGTGGGGATTAACCTGATACTCATCCCGCTGTTCGGGATAATTGGCGCAGCGCTCACCGCCACCTTGACCCACAGTGTCACCGGATTATTGTTCCTCCGTGCATTTCAGCGCGAATCCGGTGCCAGCGTCAGTGAGGCTCTGGTCATCCGCAGGGGCGATCTCGCACAGTTAGGTCAGATCATCGGAAGAATTGTGTCCAAACGATGAAGCGTCCACCAAGACTGTTGTATGTCACCTACAACGAGAACGTTCTGCGCAGTGGTCTTTTATATAGCCAGGTTGTCCGGGTGCTCGAGCTGATGCGTGCCTCCGGCCGCATCGGTCCGGTTGTTCTTTTGAGCATTATGTCACCGCAGCTGTTGTGGCGTGAAAGGAGAGGGTTCGGCGAGTTAAAGCGCAGACTCTCCCGGTCGGGCATCCATCTGATCCGCTTCCCGATGCTGATCCCTCAGCGCTGGGGTTGGGTGACGTTTCCGGCGCTGCTACTCTGGGCCCTTCCGGTGATTCTGGTGGCACTGCTGGCCGGTTTGTGAGAAAGATCTCAATTAACGTCGTGCCTGAACAACACCGGTTGCGCTACAGTGATGTATTCACTAAATTTAAGTTGATTATACCTGTAGTCCTTTCCAATTGTCAGGATTTGCGCCTGTAGGCAACTGTATTCCAGAACAGTGATTTATGGTGACAGACGGGTGTGTATGACAGAAAGTCTTATCAACGGGGGCGTCCACTGGTGCGTCCATTTTGAAGCTTGCGAGCACGCAGGTCTTATTGTTAATTAGCTCATTGTTATGGATTATCGACTTTCACTATTTTCATAAGGGAGAAATTACTGATTCTACCGATAGACGAGTTGATTGAAAAGATTAACACCGGGCGGATCTGGGACAAGGAGCCTGTTTTCTGTTTCACCTCCGATGTAGATTGGGCGTCGGATGAAGTGCTGGAGCTGTTCTTATCGCAGATCGACGGATTTAATCTCAAGCCGACAATCTTTGTTACGCACGGAAGCGCTGTTGTCGATAATTATAAGAAAACAGGCAGGATCGAACGGGGCCTGCACCCGAATTTTCTGCCTAACAGCTCACATGGCGATGACTTCCGAACTGTTATTGAGACCTGCATCAAGTTTGCTCCTGAGGCCAGATGCTTCAGGGCTCACAGGGGTTTCGATGTAACCGACATAACGCACCTGCTGACGGAATACGGTATCGAATATGACTCCAATGTGGTGACAATTATGCAGGAGAGAATACGACCGATGCTGCATGAATCCGGGCTGGTTCGTTTTCCCATCTTTTTTGAAGACGGGACACATCTTTATAACTGTCTGGAGTTGGGTCTGGATCGGTATGTCAAACTGTTCAAGCAACCCGGGATCAAGATTGTTTCATTCCATCCTATGAACTATGTTATCAATCCGCCCACGTTAAGATATATGAGGTCGATAAAGGATGCTCTCTCGCGGGAAGAGTATAATAATATGACAGTCGCAGAGATTGAGAAATATAAACATCGTGGTTCTGGTATTACAGATGTGACAGATGAGATCATCGAGTTTGCGAGTCAGTATAAGGTTATGGCTCTGAGCGAGCTGTTTGAGCTGGCAGTTTCTTAAATTCAAAAAGGTAGCGCTATGAGGATCCTGGAATCCGAACGGATTATTCTGAAACCGATCGAGGAGGAGGACATCTACAAACTTCTCGAAATCCGCTGGGACAAGGATGTCATGATGCTGTCCCTGCATGAACCGATTTCCAGAAAGGACCAGATGGAATGGTATAGATCGCTCACGAAGAAGGACCTGGCGCTGTCTGTCTTTCTTAAGAAGGATGACGATTTGGACTTGGTGGGGACAATCGGTCTCTATGACATCAACATGCGGCATCAGAGAGCGACTTTCAGGATGAGATTGGACCGGAGCTGCCGGGGGGAGGGTTTAGGTTTTGAGGCCGGTCGGATGTTGATGGAGTATGGATTCAATGTCTTGAATCTACAGAAGATATGCGGGGATCAGTTCCGGGAGAATGTGGCGGCGGTGACATTCTGTCGACGACTTGGATTTGTGGAGGAGGGGCTCCTGAGGCGCCATTACTATCAGAACGGCAAATTCAGAGATGTAAGCTTCGTCGGTCTTTTGAAAGAGGACTTTTTTAAGGCTATGAAAAAGTTCGATGAGAAAAAGAAGGCAAAAAGGCGGTGAGGATTTGATAACCCACAGGGACGATCTCGCCCTGTTGTATTAGATCCTCGGTAGAATTGTATCTAAGTGATGAAGTGTCCACCAAGACTGTTGTATGTCACCTACAACGAGAACGTTCTGCGCAGTGGTCTTTTATATACACAGGTTATCCGGGTGCTCGAACTGATGCGGACGTCCGGCCGCATCGGTTCGGTTGTTCTTTTAAGCATTATGTCGCCGCAGCTGTTGTGGCGTGAAAGGAGGAGTTTCAGCGAGTTAAAGCTCAGATTGTCACAGTCGGGCATACGTCTGATTCGCTTCCCGATGCTAATTCCCCAGTGTTGGAGTTGGGTGACATTCCCGGGTCTGCTTCTCTGGACACTTCCGATAGTTCTGGTTGGACTGCTTTACCGACGCAATATCATTCATCCCCGTGGATATGCGGCGGGATTGCTCGGTATGCTTGCAGCCGGAGTCCTGGGGATAACCTTCCTCTTCGACCCACGCGGCCCTTACCCCGAGGAGATGGTGATGAACCGGGTGTGGCGGAAGGAGGGTCCGACGTTCAGGTTGTGGAAGTGGATTGAGGGGAGATTGATAAGAGACGCCGATGCAGTGGTCGGTGTGACGCCCGAATACAGAGACGAATTCCACACCAGGGGCGCTCGCAGGGCAAGATTTGTCCCCAACCGCGCTGACTGCGAACGGTTCTCGACCGATAAAAAATCGTCCGTGCAGTCAGGGTCGTATAACCGTAACGTCGGACCTTGTGAGCTGCTCTTTATCGGCGAGCTCGATTCGGTGTGGAACAATCCCACTCTGATTGCTCAGCACTTCGAGGCGGTGGTTAAACGGCATCCGAGCGCCCGTTTGCGACTGATCACACGCGCCAGAGTCGATAATGTCCTTAGCGAACTTGAGAAACGTGGGATTAACACAAATGCTGTTATACACAGATCAGGAACACCTGAGGAGATGCCGGAGCTGATGAAGGGGGCGTCGTTTGGACTTTTCTTCAGAGCGGTGGAGGTCAGGTCGCTCTGGCCGGTGAAGTTCGCGGAATACCTGGCCGCCGGCATACCGCTGCTGGTTGACGACGGGATGGTGGGGTTGCCGGTGGCGCTTGTGACCAAGCACAGGCTGGGGTTCGTCGCTCGTCCGGATGTTCCCGATGACTATGCCGCGATGGACGAGATTTTGAACAATTGGGATGTATGGTCCGAGCGCTGCGCGCAGTTCGCCCGCCGGAAGCTCGACATCAGGTCAACCGTCCGTCAGTTCATTCGCATATACAGGCAGGTCCTGTCCGATGATGATAGATAATAATAGCGTGGTGTCAGGTGTCCTCACCTGACATCTTCCATAGCAGATGTAGGGTGGGTGTAGCGCAACGAAACCCACCATAATGATGGGTTTCGTTTCACTTCACCCATCCTACT
>MWJR01000014.1 GCA_002127415.1 Calditrichaeota bacterium AABM5.125.24 | reverse complement strand
GACGAATACGCCTTTTCTGGGTTCCAGCCCCTGCTTCCGCAGGGACATGCTTTCGCTGGAACGACGATAGAGATTATGCGCAATTATTTATGACGCTCTGTATAGATTGATTCTATCCTTCAGAAACGAAATCCATTCATCAACCCCCTCTCCCGTTTCGGCCGAAAGCCTTAAAACTTCAGCCCCGGGATTTATCCTCCGGATGTTCTGGGTCAGGTGATCTATCTTCACATTCAGATGCTTCAGCAGATCGATCTTGTTGATAAGAACAACTCCGCATTCCCGGAACATCAAAGGATACTTGAGCGGTTTTTCCTCACCCTCGGTGACGCTGAAAACCAGCATCTTCAGATTCTCGCCGATATCAAATTCGGCCGGGCAGACCAGGTTGCCCACATTCTCGATGAACAGGAGCCCGATCTGTGACAAATCCATCGATTTTACGGCCCTCTGCACCAGGTTGGCGCCCAGATGGCAGTCGCCGCCGAACGGCTCGGTGTTGATCTGCACGACAGGGACCTCAAACTTCATAAGCCGCTCGGAATCCAGAGTGGTGGTGATGTCTCCCTGGATGATTCCCGCCCGGATTTTATTGCCGATATTCTCTAAAGTTCGTTCCAGAACCCGGGTCTTTCCGGATCCGGGCGAACCCATCAAATTTATGGCAAATACACCTGCCTGTTTCAGTATCCTGCGGTTCTCCTCGGCCACAACTCGGTTGGCGTCAAGGACGTCCGTTATAATTTCAATCTTATCTCGCGTCATCCACTGCCTCTAATCTCTCCACCTCGATCGACTCGATAAACAGTTCTTTACCCTCCAGAATGTCCACCCTCCCCGATCCGCATTGGGGGCAGTAAAAGTAAGGTTCGTCAACCCCGAACCGTGCTCCGCAGTCCCCACAGCGGCATCTGATGGGAATCTCTATAATCTCCAGGTAGGCCCCCTCTACCGCCGAGCCTCTGGAGAGCACTTCAAAGCTGAACAGGAGGTTATCCGGAATCACAGCCCGCAGCCGGCCCACCTTCAGCTGGATCTTCTCCACCTGCAGATTGTTTCCGTTCAGGCCGGCCAGATTATCCTTAACGATCTGAACGATATTCTGGGCGATGCTCAGCTCGTGCATAATTTTGGGGACACCATACTTAATTGCCACTCTTTTTAAAAGGTATCGTTTTCTATTTAACCAGCCAATATCCAGTTTGCTAAAATATTAAAATATACAGGAAATTAAGTATGGTGTCCCCAAAATTATTACTATTAGCATATCCTCGGCAGCATCTCGCCCAACAACATATCCACAATCCGGTGCCCCCCCACCTCGGTCTTCAGAACCACCCTGCCCTCAGGTTCGGGGATGATCTCCCCGATGATACTACTGTCCACACCGAGCGGATGATTCTGCATAACCTCCAGGACTTTGTCTGTATCTTCAGCCGCAACAACCAGCACAACCTTCCCCTCGTTTGCCATATTGAGTGGGTCAAATCCCAGGAGCTCGCAGATCCCCTTCACAGCGTCTTTTACCGGGATGCAGGACTCCTCGATCCGGATACCGAAGGGTTTTTCCTCAACCAGTTCGTTGAGGCTGGCGGCCAGCCCGCCCCGGGTGGGATCCCGCATCCACTTCACGCGCCTGGAAACGCTCAGAACGCTCTGGATCAAGTCGTTTAGGGGGGCGCAATCGCTTACCAGTTCGGTTTCGAAGTCGAACCCATCCCGCTGAGATATTACCGCCGCTTCGTGTTCGCCCAGCCCCCCGTTGATGATAACCCTGTCACCGACCTCAACCCCGGCCGGGCTCAAGCATCGGCCCTCCTCGATTATCCCAATGCCGGCGGTGTTTATGAAGATCTGATCGGCCCCCTTTTTCTCCACCACCTTTGTATCTCCGGCCACCACCTCCACTCCGGCTTTCAGGGCCGTCTCCTGCATTGAACCCAATATCCGTTCGAGCTGGCTCAGTTCGAACCCCTCTTCAATAATCAGTCCACAGGTCAGATAGAGGGGTTTCGCCCCCACCACCGCCAGATCGTTGATGGTTCCGGCCATCGCCAGCTTCCCGATGTCACCTCCGGGAAAGAAGAGCGGCTTGACTGTATAGGAGTCGGTGGTGAAAGCGAGCCGGTTTCCGGTCAGGTTAAAGGTCGCCGAATCCTGAAGAGCACTTAGTATCGGATTGCCGAAATACCGCAGCATAACATTCTGAATAAGCTCCCTGGACAGCCTCCCCCCGCCGCCGTGTGCCAGAACGATTCTGCCGTTATTTCTCATTTCAGGCGTATTTATAGTAGGTGGCGCAGGTTCCTTCCTCGGAGACCATACAGGCCCCTGCCGGATTATCAGGGGTGCAGACACTCTTGAACAACTTGCACTCAAGAGGTGTCCTGGCGCCCCTCATTACATCCCCGCAGATGCAGCCCGGGTTATCCCTGGTCGGTTCAATCTCCACATCGAAATGCTGATGAGCGTCGAACCGGACGAACTCATCCCGGAGCTTAAGTCCGCTGCCCGGAATCCTCCCCAGCCCCCTCCATTCCATTTCGCAAGGTTCGAACACAGCATTCATCATCTTCCGGGCCAGGGGATTCCCGTCCGGCTTCACCGTCCGGGTATATTGGTTTTCAACCGCAGCCGTTCCGGTCACAACCTGCCGGGCCAGCAATAAAATGGTCTGCAGGAGGTCAGTGGGTTCAAATCCCGAAATGACACAGGGGATCCCGTAATCTTCCACCAGGAATCTGTAGATTCCGGGGCCGGTAACGGCACTCACGTGCCCCGGGCAGATGAACCCCTGAATCCCCACATCACCACCATCCACCAGAGCCTTCAAGGCGTTGGGCATAGTCTTCAGGGCGCTGAGAACAAAGAAGTTGGACAGCCCTGACAGCTCAGCCTGCAGGATGGTCGCAGCAATCGTTGGGGCCGTGGTTTCAAACCCAATGCCAAGAAACACAATCTTCCTGTCCGGATTTTCACCTGCAATGGCGACCGCTTCCATAGCAGAATAGACCACCCGGACGTCCGCGCCCCGGGCCTTCTCCGCGCCGAGGCTGGAGGATGAGCCGGGAACCCGTATCATATCCCCGAAGGTGACAATGGTCACACCTCCCAGTCGGGAAAGAGCCGCCGCCCGGTCGATGAACCCGGTGTTGGTCACGCAGACCGGGCATCCAGGACCGGAAATCAGACGTATCCCCGATGGCAGAAGGTCCCTCAACCCGTATTTAAAGATCGCGATCGTGTGCCCCCCGCACACCTCCATGAAGGTTATCTCTGTCCCCCCGGCGACCGATTTTATCTCACCAGCCAGACGCCGGGCTGCAATGCTGCTTCGGAACTCGTCAACGAACTTCATCAATGCTGATAAACGTAGGATGGGTAAAGCGAAGCGAAACCCATCTGGATCTGGGAAACGTAGGATGGGTAGAGCGAAGCGAAACCCATCTGGATCTGGGAAACGTAGGATGGGTAAAGCGAAGCGAAACCCATCTGGATCTGGGAAACGTAGGATGGGTAAAGCGAAGCGAAACCCATCAGAATCCTAACAATCACTCATCCAGAGATGCCATCCTCTCCATATCTTCAAACATGGCGATGGTCTTCTTCGCCTCCTCCTCGTTCAGCTTTTCGATGGCAAACCCGGCGTGGACAATCAGATAGTCCCCAACTTCCACATCCTCCACCAACTGGATGTTGGCTCTTCCTTTTATCCCGCCTATCTCGACCATCGCATCCTGATAGCTGATCTCGATCACCCTCATCGGCACCGCCAGGCACATTACCGTCTCACCTCAGGAGTTAAAATTGGCCACCACCGCCTGTCCCAGCGAGACGCCGCCGTCATTGGGGGGAACCCTTGAATGGGTATAGACGGTAAAGCCCTTAAGTTCCAGCATCTCCTGCAAGTGGGTCAGCAGATAGACATTCTGAAAACAGCCGCCGCTCAGAGCGACCTTGTTAATCCGTCTCCTTACCCGGAGCTCCTCGACGACCTCCGCAAAAATCCGGACTAAGACATCGTGGAATTTCCGACTGATTATACCCGGTTCGGAACCTCTTTCGATATCCTGCACCACCTGTTTGATAATGGATTTGGATGAGATGATAAATCCGTCGTCTGACTTGTCAATCTCGAAGGAATAGGGTTCGTGCATTGCGAATCCAGGGTCGGGTATCAGGTTCTCCAGTTCCACCGCCGCCTGTCCCTCGTAATTCACCCTATCCCTGAGTCCTGTCAGGGAGGCGACCCCGTCGAACAGCCTGCCGCAGGAGGAGGTGCGTGGGCAGTTGGTTCCGCTCTCGATCATCCTGAGGAGGACATTCAGTTTTTTTCGATCAAGACGGCGAACGAAGGGGATGTCCAGATCGATGAAGTCCCCGCCGAATGCCCGATACAGATAGCTCACCGCCATCCGCCAGGGCTCCCTGATGGCCCGTTCACCTCCGGGCATTGGGACGTAACCGAAATGACCGACCCGTTCGTAGGAGCTGAGATCGGCGAGTAAGACCTCGCCTCCCCATATCGCGCCGTCAGGCCCGTAACCGGTTCCGTCCAGAGCTATGCCTATAACCCTCTCACTGACCCCATTCTCAGCCAGGCAGCTGACTATATGGGCATGATGGTGCTGGACGCCGACCTGGACCAGATCCGGGCGGCGCGATGCAAGTCCAACTGCATACCTGGTGCTAAGATAATTGGGATGCAGGTCATATGCAATCAGTTCGGGTTCGGTATGGAATATCTTCTGAAAATGGCTGATGCCATCCTCAAAAGATCTCAGGGTCTCCAGGTTCTCCAGGTCCCCGATGTGATGGCTTATGATTGCCAGATCATCCCGGGCCAGGCAGAATGTGTTCTTCAACTCCGGCCCGCAGGCCAGAACCGGCTTACTGAAGCTGAAGCTCAATTTGATGGGATCGGGAACATAGCCCCGGGAACGTCTGAGGACCATCTCCCTGCCGTTCACAACTCTGGTTACCGAATCGTCGCTGCGGATATGGATGTCCCGGTTGTGGATGAGGAAATAATCGGCGATCCCCTCCAGCCGCGTCATTGCTTCATCGTTCCGGCAGGCGATGGGCTCGTCGCAGACGTTACCGGAGGTCATCACCAGAACCAGCCCCGATTCCCTTAGCAGCAGATGATGGAGTGGGGAATAGGGGAGCATCGCCCCCAGGGTTCGATACTTAGGCGCAACGGCTTCGGATACAGGGCATCTCTTTCGCTTATTCAGAAGAACGATCGGGCGGGCGGACGACTTCAGCAACATCTCTTCATGAGGATTGATATAGCAGAACTCAGCTATCGTCTCCACATCCTTCATCATCAGAGCAAAGGGCTTATCATCCCGGTATTTCCGCGACCGCAGTCTCTGAACTGCCTCTTCATTCAGGGCGTCGCAGGCCAGGTGGAACCCGCCCAATCCCCTGACGGCGACTATCTTTCCCTGCCTCAACAATTCGCAGACTGCGGCAACGGGGTCATCCTCACCTGCCTTCCGCCGATCACCTTCCGCAGATCGCAGTTCCAGCCTGGGTCCGCATACCGGACAGGCATTGGGCTGGGCGTGGAAGCGGCGATCGGTCGGGTCGTCGTATTCAGCCTGGCACTCCCGGCACATCCAGAATGGATCCATGGTGGTGAAAGACCGGTCGTAGGGAATATCCCTGACGATGGTGAACCGGGGACCGCAGTTGGTGCAATTGATGAAGGGATAGCGGTAACGGCGGTCTTCGGTGTCAAACAGCTCCCTCAAGCAGTCATCACAGGTGGCCAGATCCCGGGAGATCTGAACGAACTTCGACCCCAGGATGCGGCTTTCATCAATGTGAAACTCTTTGAAATAGGCCAGAGGCAGGTAATTCTTCTCGATCTTTTCGATTCTGGATTGAGGTGGGGATTCATCAATAAGGGCCCTGAGAAACTGGTCTGAGGCATCGTCCTCACCTTCCACCTCGATCTGCACCCCATGGTCATCGTTGCACACGAATCCGGGAAGCTGGTGTCGGTGCGCCAGGTTATATACGAAGGGACGAAAACCAACCCCCTGCACAACCCCGGAAAGGCATATCCTGAGATGTTTTTTCATTGAGAGTTTTAATCAAGTAATGATTTTCTTGTTGTAGTCGGGGCTGTTCCCAAGCCAGACAGTCGTGGTTAGGGACAACCACGACTACGATCAGTATTTTGTTAATACTCTCTTTTCATTTATAGTTGGATTGATGGGTTCAGGATTGACGACTTAGCTGCCTGTAAATTCGATGATTCCGCCCGGGCGGAAGACCCGATGCATATAAATATTATGCATACTACGTTCCTCTATTCCCAAATATAAAATCCAATATTCCGCTTGTCAAGCTACAGTTGGGCAAATACCCACCCTGAGATAAAAATCTATCTAACTGTGCTGTCCTGATAAGGGGTCTCCTGGATGAGGCCCTCGTGAATTGGAAGCCAAAGGCTGATGAACACTTGGCGGCAAAGAGGTCGCTTTAGATCTTGAAAATCGTCAGTTGTGCATTTGAAAAGGGGTAAGAGTGCTGTCACGTGTCCTCACGTGACGGTAGAACTTGTTTTATTACCGGGTGCCAAAAACACACAACACATCGGAGTTCATTCTCTCCCACCCGCTCTGCGGGGGGGAATAAAGG
>MWJR01000338.1 GCA_002127415.1 Calditrichaeota bacterium AABM5.125.24 | reverse complement strand
TTCACGATCTTTACAATCCCGGGATGGGCGCAGCCGGTAATTACCACAATCCCCTGCGGCGTCTCGCAAATCAGCGACTGCTCTCTGATCCCGCCGTTCAGCTCCCCGGTGGAATATACCCCTTCACAGATCTTGCAGCGTTCGTGGACATCCACCACCTCTGCACCGCTCTTTCCAACCTCCTGCTTGAAACCGTCCGGGAAACTCTTTGGAAGATACACCTGAACCGCGCTGTTTCGGTCAAGGAATGTCTTTAGCCCGCCCGTATGATCGTAGTGATTGTGAGACAGCACCACGACATCGATATCTTTGGGTGGCAGATTGAGTTTGCCCATATTTGACAGCAGTATCTCGCCGTCGATACCGGTGTCAAACAGTATCTTCTTCGTGCCCGCCTCAATCACGCAGGCAAACCCGAACCCCATCGTTAGGGAAGAATCCCAGGGATTGTTGTCGAATACGATAGTAATCATCAGCTCCGATTCCCTTTTTAACTTATTGTCCGTGACCGTATTTTGTGCACCTGAAGAGGCCTCTGGATTATAGAATGCGGTGGCCAGGAATGCTGTTGCCAATATCCCGACCACCGCCTTCTGCAGGCGCACAGATGAATGAGCTGATATCCCAAATCTCATTTGCATTTTTTAGATGACACCTGTTTACAGATTGGTGCTTACAACGCGGGACTTCTTATGCCGTTTGTATCTCTGGGGGATGAGACCCTTTAGTTATTGGTCTTTATCACCCTCGGCTTCGAGATCGACAATATGCTTCCTCATCTCATTCAGGGTCTGTTCCATCTGCTTTGCCTGAGCCCTCAATACCTTGATCTCCTGCTCAGGTGAAAACTCCGGCGTGTAGGGGAGGGTATGTGGTTCCATATCCCAGCCCGGAGCCATACCGCCGCGCGCCCGGCCGGGAAGGCCCGTGGCCCAGAACCGGTGACGCCACCCGCGACCACCGCCTCCAAAGCCACGTCCCCAGCCTCGTCCCATGCCATATCCCGGATGCGGGTTCATATAACCCGGCGTCCCGAAGCCGGCACAATATCCGGCCGCTCGTCCCGTCATCGGACCACCGCCCCACGGTCCGGTTCGATCTCCAAAAGGCATCTCTACCTCCTTGTATTGATTCTTTGAAATTATGTTTTTTTGAAAGCTTTAACCAAGTAATGATTTTCCTGTTGTAGTCGGGGCTGTCCCCAAGCCCGACAGTCGTGATTAGGGACAACCACGACTACGATCAGTATTTTGTTAATACTCTCGCTTTCTTAAGACCGAAGGTGAAATCCAAAGGGTCTCACCAATGACCCCTAACATCCGGGGCTGCCGCCGACTTAAGCTCGCCGCGCTTGAAGCTCTCAAGGGCCTGCTCAACTGTGCCCTCAGCCCCGATGACCACCTTGACACCCGCAGCGTTCAAGGTTCTGAAGGCCTTGGGGCCGCAGTGTCCGGTGATCAAAACTCCGGCTCCACTGTTGGCGACCAGTTCAGCCGCCTGAATTCCGGCACCCCCGGCCAGATTCGCACTATCCGTGTTATCCAAAGCTTTAACCTCGTCACTGTCGGTGTCAACCAGGATGAAGTATCTGCAACGTCCAAAACGGAGGTCAACGTTACTCGCAAGATTGTCACCCTGGGCTGTGATCGCCACTTTCATACTGACTCTCCATTTTAGTTGATGACCCCTGCTCCTTATCTCCGTCCCCATCCCCACCTGCACCGACGGCGCCGGCAGCCCGGCATACAGTAGCGGGGATCCGACAGCCGGTCCTGCAGAACGGCTTGAATAATCTCATCGACCTTCCCGCTGTTCCAGGGTTGGACCTTTATCCGGTTCGAAGTGAGCATGCTGACGAACATCCCGGAGATCGCGCCGCAGATGACGGCATCCACCCCGCTGTTCCTGATCGCTTCGACCTTCACCGGCACCTGCATACCAGCCATGGATAGATTTTGCCTGCCGGTCTCGACGCCGTCACTGATGTCCACCAACAACAGGTTCTGAGCCACGTCGAATACCGGCGATATCAGGTCGCCCCAGCAGGGAACCGCTATACGTATTTGCGCCATAACCATTCTACCTTGCAGAAAACGCAAGAACTATACCAACCTATAGGGTATCATAAAAAATTCCATAATCCCAGTATTAACAATGAGATAAAAAAAGAACCGTCACCGATGGACGGTTCTGTGAGTTGCAAATATGCGACTATTGCATCTATTATAGTAGCACAAACAACACTCAATATCTCTCCTTGTATCGACCATCAACTTCAGGTAATTTTATCCCCAGCCTCTTTATCTTCCTGAACAGGGTGGTTTTGTGCATACCCAGTTCCTGCGCGGTCTTCAGCCTGTTCCAGTTATTTCTTCTCAGGGCTGCTATGATGAACTCGGATTCCAGCTCGTGCAACGGTTTGACAGGTTCCGCGGCATGAACCGCTCCCGCCTGCCGGCGATATTCGAGCGGGAGATGTTCGACCCAGATGACATTCCCTTTACACAGGACAAACGAATGTTCGATGACATTTTCCAACTCGCGCACGTTCCCCGGGTAGTTATGCCCCATCAACAGAGCCCGGGCGTCGGGTGAAATTCCGGTTATCAACTTGCCCTGCAGCTTGTTGAACTTATTTATGAAATGGTCGACAAGTAGAGGAATGTCCTCCCGTCTTTCCCTGAGCGGCGGCATTTCCAGCCTGATGACATTGATGCGGTAGTAGAGGTCGAGTCTGAAGGAGCCCTCTTCCACGAGTTTCGCCAGAGGGCGGTTGGTGGCGGTTATCACCCTCACATCCACGCTCTCCGGTTCCACGCTGCCGAGTGGCTCGTAGCATTTGTCCTGCAGAACCCGCAGCAGCTTGACCTGCATCGCTGGTGGTATGTCACCGATCTCATCCAGGAATATGGTGCCTCCGTCGGCGAGGGCGAATCTGCCCGGTTTGTCACGTTTGGCGTCTGTGAATGCGCCGGCCTTGTAACCGAAGAGCTCTGACTCAAGCAGGGTGTCCGGCAGGGCGCTGCAGTTCACGGAAACCATCGGCTTCCTGTTACGGCTGCTCAGGTTGTGGATTGCGCGGGCCAGCAGCTCCTTGCCGGTCCCGCTTTCGCCCTCTATGAGCACGGTGGTATCGCTCCGGGCTATGGTGGGAAGAACTTCAAATATCTGTCTGATGCGGGCGCTTTTACTGATGATATCTTCAAAGGTCCAGCGTTCCTCGAGCTCCTTGCGCAGCTCCTCCACCACACTCAGGTCGCGGAAGGTTTCCACGCCGCCTATAACCTTGCCCGCCTTATCTTTCAATAGAGCTGTGGAAACGCTTATGGGTATGCGCTTTCCATCGCTGTTTATGATATAGATTGCCCGCTCCACAACCGGCTTGCCGCTCTCCGTTGTCTCTCTGAGGGCGCACTGGGTCTCGCAGATGCTGGCGCGAAATACTTCGTAGCACGGACGGCCAATCGCCTCCGCACGGGGGATACCTGTGATCCGCTCAGCTGCACGGTTGAATGACGTGACACGCCACTTTTCGTCAACTGTGAACACCCCTTCCGTGATACTGTCCAGAATTGTGGACAGATGATTGATGTGTTTGGTCATTTTATATACTATGGAAGATCAATTCATTTTACAGGAGGACGGGGCTCCGCACCCGTCCATCAACTGTTCGAGTATTCACAGGGACAGGTCCGGAGACCTGTCCTCCTGAGCGAATACGCACAATAATCCGCCCCCATTACTATCACTACTTCGTTAAGTAATCGCTGTCATTGCGAACGAAGTGAAGCAATCTCAAGTATTTGTGTCGATTAGATTGCTTCGTCACTTCGTTCCTCGCAATGACAGTAATAACAGTAACATAACAAACATACTTAACGTGGTAGTGCTATAAAGTGTTCTGGTTAATATTTGAAGTAACATCCTTATTACCTGTTCCTGACAAAGTAATCCGGAAGCAGGTATTCAATTGCACTGTATGATATTTTAACCAGTTTCTTCTCCTTCAACATCATCTCTACGGTTCCCGACTCTGCAAACTCGTTCTCAATCTCCAGGGCCTGTTCCAGCCGCAATGGATGACGGGAACCGATCTCCAGGATAGCCTGACGCGCGCCCGAGAATGAATCAAGTCCGAACCCGCCGGATTCTCTCTCATCGATGGTGAAGGATTGTCCGAGGATCTGCTGCGCCCTGATGATCTCATCAGGCGGCGGAGGCTCCACCCATGGTTCTGCCGGTGGGCGAATGGGCGTGGTGATGTAGAGCCTGTCGGGCATAATCTGGCCTGCGGCGCTGCGTATCTCCTTCAGGGCAGCCTCGGTGTCGTTAACCCCGTGAACCAGCATAACCTCCAACCAGATCTGTCCCTTATACTCGCGCCGGAAATCCACCTGACCCTGCAGCATTCTGTCATATTCTATATTGCCGTGAGGCCGATTGACAGCCCTGAAAACCTCCTCACTACCTGCATCGAGGCTGGGGATAACCACGTCTGCCGCCATAAGTTCATCTCTGACATCCGGTCTGAACAGAATGGATCCGTTTGTAATTACAGCTATCGGCCTGTCCGTATTCTCCTTGCACTTCTGAATGAGCCAGCCAATATCCAGGGATAAAGTCGGTTCACCATCGCCTACAAGGCTGATGAAGTCCGCTTCCGAGATTGACAGTTGTTTCCTGATCTCAGAGAGCACTCTTTCCTTTGGGAAAAAACTCTCGCGTCTTGATTGGAGGCGGTTTGTCCTTCCCAGCTGACAGTAAACACAGGAGTATGTGCAGGTCTTTGCCGGGATGAGACTCACCCCCAGGGAGCGACCCAGACGCCGTGACGGAACCGGCCCGTAGATGAACATCGATTAAGCCTCCATTGCCTAAAACCCTCCCCAGTAACCCAACAACCCGACCGCTAATCCTATCAGGAGATTAATCCCCTTGACAACCACAAATCCGCTCCTGGAATGGGCCAGCATCGGCAGCATCCCGTGCCCGTCCTGAACGATCGAACTCGCCAGCAGAACACTCAGCGGCAGCATTCCTTGTGCATACATAGTAACGAATATCAGATGTGGCCCGGATTCAGGGATAACACCTACCAGACAGGCTATTACGAGAACAGTGAGTTGACTCTCACGAATCCACGATTCCATGTCCATATAACGTGACAAATACGCCAGGAACAGCAGAGCACCAAAAGTCCACAGGAATATCCTCCACAGGTGACGTCTGGCTACGTGCTTCCACAGATGTTCATCGAGAAAGTGCTCCGGCACGGTGATCACAATGAACAGACCGATGATGGAGACCAGCACCAGTGTGGCCCGAATCCAGTTCCATTGCGGAGGTCCTATGACGCCAAGCATTAAGAACAGGGTGATAACAGCGAGAAAAGTGCACAGAGAGCCGCGTGCCAGAGAACAGTTCCTCAGTTGTAGGATAACATCTTTCTTCGAGAAAGAGATGCGCTCGACCCCGGCGTGCAGTTCAAACCCGTCGCAACATACCAGGTCCCTGGTGGTGTGTCTTCGAAACACGACATCTGTCATCCATCCCGCCATCAGGCTGACCACAAAGAGGACAGCCGTAATCAGCAGGAACCGGTCCGGTATCATTGCAAGCATCACGAATGCCTCGTCGCCGCTGGTGGCGATCATAGCCGCCACCAGAGCGCCAATCGTGACTATCCCGTGTGAATAGAGTGAAACAACCGTGAAGGCTCCCAGGCAACCCGGAACAGCGCCCATCAGAGCGGCAATCAGATACTGACCAAGGTGATTATCTCTGAGACGACTCTGCCAACCGCCGCGTGTTAAAACATTGAGATATTCGATCAGGAGCATCATCACGAAGATGAAGCTCGTTATCATCAGACTCTGCTGCAGGACGCCGCTTATCATAACTGTCCTTCAGTCTCCTTTATCTGAAATCTGTGAACTATCTCAGTGAGCCCTCTCACCATTTCGATGGCGCCGCAATACTTCTCATCCGTCAGCTCTATGGAGCGTTCGACATCCTCGCTGCGTATATTCCTGCCAATAAACGTATAGTTCAGCTCTATCCTTGTATAGATCTGCGGGTGTTCGTCCTTGCGCTCCGCATCGACATCCACCTCGAAGCCCTGAAGCTTGACCCGCTTCTTTTCCAGGATGGCGAGAATATCCATCGCCGCACAGCCCGCAATCGCCAGCAGCATCAACTCCATCGGGCGCGGTCCGGCGGCGCAGCCACCCAGCTTGTGAGGGGCGTCCATCGCAACCCAGTGATTGCTGTCGCTGAAACCCGCCAGAGCCAGCCCATCGATCTGCCTTATCCTGACTTTCACCTTCATTTCGACGACCTTTCTTTGATGGACATCTTCCTTATATTACTCCGACCATTTTAAGGCAGACATATCCATTATCCCACCACTGCTATTGCAGCGCCTGTCCTGACGAAAGTCAGGAAAAGCTGAGGGAGGGGAGTAAGGGGGTGATTGTTTGTCCGGAATATTGTCCCTATAGTCTATATTATGTAATAAGAATACAACCCCCATTTTATTCCCCCCTTCAATAGAAGGGGGGGGAGGGAGATAAGCAGATTACAGACAATTCACCACTACGGTGGCCCGGCGAGCTTGCTCGCCGGGTTTCATCCGGGACAGTAGTGACAATTCATATAAACAATAATGTGGTCTGGTTAATATAATCCTATCTCTGTGTCTATACACATCTACCCGAGAATTATAAAACCCGGGAGTTGATATTGAACGAAGCGATATTGGATGCAATCCTCAACCTTACTGTGAGGTTGATGGCGTTGACTGTGGTGGCTCTGATTGTGATTATGGTGATCACATTCATACGACACCTCCTGCAAACCAGCGCTCAGCGTCGTCTGCTTGAGAAGGGGAGAGAGTCCGGTGGAGAAGTTACCGCTAAGTCAGAAGAGGAGGAAACCGAGCTTAAATCACGCAGGAGTGAAATCCTGAAGGAGCAGCTCTCCAATTTCGCCGCAAGGAAACCCTATAACGCCACCCGATTTGTCAGGTCGTGGTTGTTCGATAAGAAGGATGAACCGGAACCACCGTCAGATGAACTGAGCTCGTAGCCCGGATTCACCGAATCCGGGGTTCCTCTGGATTTCGTCAAGTTCTATTGTCCTGTGTCACTCTCCGGTGAGTTCCGCCTCCACCAGTTCACATACCGCATGCCAGGCGGCGATGTGCAGTTCCTGAATCCGTGCTGTTTTATCAGCCGGGGCCGTGAAGCATATGTCGCAGTAGTCTGTCATTTCCCCGCCGCTCCCACCGGTGAAACCGATTGTGGCGGCGCCGGCGGCCCGCGCCGCCTCCAGCCCCCGCAGAACGTTCGGTGACCTCCCGCTGGTCGATATCCCCACCGCGATGTCGTCAGGACCGGCCAGTGCCTCGACCTGCCGCGAGAACACCCGCTCGAAACCGTAGTCATTACCGACTGAGGTCAGAATCGATGTATCCGTGGTGAGCGCGATGGCGGGCCAGGCAGCCCGTTCACGGCTGAACCGGCCGACCAGCTCAGCTGCTACGTGCTGGGCGTCGGCGGCTGAACCCCCATTGCCGAAGAGCAGCACTTTGCCCCCGCGACGAATCGTATCAGCCAGCGCACCGGCGACCTGCATCAGAACCTCTTTTGACTGCTCGGCGAGGCGGCGGTGAGCATCAAGCTGGTCCTGGAAAATGGCGTGTAACCGCTCCCGGTTCATAATGGATAACCTCTGAAATTACCAAAAAACGGTAGGGGCGTGATTCGATAACCTGTAGTCGGGGTTGTCCTCAACCCCGACAGTCGGGCTTGAGACGGCCCCGACTACGGAATTTTACGATACGCGTATTTCAGCAACTAAGAACTATTGTCATGTCAATCACATAATGTCTCATAATATGACAATGGTTGGACAACTGGCTGGATCCCCCCCAACCCCCATTATTAAGGGGGGTTGGGGGGGATCCCAATCATTGCAGTATTACACCCGGCTGAATATGAGCCATCATTTTACACTTGACAGAACTCTAGTTGCCAATGCCCATCAGACTATAGACGCGCATCACTCCCCCCCTGCTGGAGCAAGGTGGGGTTACATACAGTCAGACCGTAAGATGGCGCTGCCAATATCCCTATTCACCAGGGACGTCTGCCGCCTTTCTGACCGTGGCCGCGCGGTCCCATCATCCTCTGACCGCGGCCGTGCCCCGGGCCCATCTCACACGACAGAACCTTGCTGTCGAATTTGACCCGTTGATCCGGGGTGAGTTTCTCGCGCACCTGGCGCAGGTGCTTCACATGCATCTGTGTCAGCTTCTGGTGAAGCTTGGACAGCTTGGCCGTAATCCCGTCAACTTCCGACTGGTTGAACTTGTCGGCGGTGATCTGCAGTTTTAACTTGTTCCGCAGTGCCACCATGTCGCTGCGCAGCTCGACCATCTCGCGCTGATGTTCGAGTCGCAGCTTGGAGATCTCGGCCCGTTGCTCCTCGGTCAGGTTGAGCCCGCGGCAATGACCCATCATCCCCTGAGACGGCCCACGCTTCATTCCCCATCCTGGTGGGGAGGGCGGTGACGGCAGTTCCATCGGTGCCGGCGGTTGAGCTATTGCCAGCCCCGAAGATAACAGTAGCGCTGCTATGAGTGCGCTGATTGTTGTTGCTTTCATCTTTAGCCTCCTGTTTCGGTTCTAAGTGCCGTCAGGTGCCATCACCTGGCGGCAGTTCGGTGGATTTCGCTTGCGCTACACCCACCCTACTTATTTTTAATTCTACGATGTTGTCTCTCCATCCGCAGTGGGCGATGAGGTCCGGGGCCATGGTCGCCTTCCAGTCGATGCATTATCATCTGAGCCAGCCGGTGTCGCGCTTCGGGGGGAAGATCATCGTGCATCCGGGCCAGATGGCGGACAAAACACCGTTGCATCTGCCCCCTGATCTCGTTCAGGGAATCGCTGATGAGGAGAATGCGGCTTGTGTCGAGCTCATCTTTGTTGAAGGACCCGGCCAGTTCACTGAACAGCCTGCCTCGAGTGCCTTTCAGGGGGGTTATATCGCGCCGAAAGTCGGGGCCCATCGGGCCGAATGGCGGAGGCGGCGCAGTTCTCACGACCGGTGGGCCGGCGTCACCCACCCTCAATAAATCATCGGTTCGATAGCCCGACTTGAGATATAGAGCCACCGCCAGGGCCACGTTCAGCGTCCACGACACTATCAGAAGCACAATCAGCCAACGGGTGCGGTTCATGATGCCTCCTGCCCGTTATTACCGGCCAGTTCCCACATCAGCAGCTCCATATTATCCTCCAGCTCCGTCAGCACAGCATCATAGCCTTCGAGCGGATCGACCTTACCGCTGGGGTTCGGCAGTGCGGCGGCTATCCAGAAGCCGAGCGCCACACCGGCAAGGCTGCTCGCCAACCCCCAGGCAATCTTTCGGGGCCGGAGCCGTATCGCGCTGCGGTGGGGCTGCCTCACCCGTCGCATCACAGCGGTAGCTATAAAGGCCGGTCCCGGCTCAGGGAGCGCTGCGAACTGCCGCTGAAATTCGGTCTCTTCAGCCAGCACCCGGTTGCACTCTGGACATCCTGTGGTATGTTCCTCCCAGACCCTCCGCTCCGGGGCGTCCTCGGGAAGAGCTGTCAGGCGAGGAATCCGCCGCCGCCAGGCTGCACACCCGTCAGGAAGTGGTGTCAAGTGTCCCCGCCTGACACCTGTTTTCTTACTAGCAGACATAATGGAAATCTGAATAGTCGTGTAAATAACACATCAATTCATACCCTTTCTATCAATGAAACACCTGGCAGCGCAATTTCACGCGGAGAATATCATCACGCAAAGTCGCAGAATTATTATTAACGCGTTGTGTCGGGTCTTGATCCCGAAGCTTCGGGATTGTGACCTAATGCCAGGTCTCCAGAGGGTCAAATCCGGCAATTGTTCGACAAGATCCGCTGGAACAATCAAATAGTCATATACTCTATAGAGACTTATACATCTGCGCCTCTGCGTCTCTGCGTGAGGCAGGTCATCAACAGCTCCCACATCCTGGCCAGCGGCAGCCCCATCACATTGAAGAAGCATCCCTCCACCTGCCGGATGAACAGCGCTCCCCTCTCCTGGATGCCGTATGATCCGGCCTTGTCGAACGGTTCCCCCGAACGGATGTAGTCGTCAATCTCGTCCCGGCTCAGTTCACGGAACAGAACCCTGGTCACGACGTGGTCGCAGCAGGCAGCTTTCCGGGTGGGATCGACCAGAGCGATGCCGGTGTGAACCAGGTGCTCCCGAGCCGACAGCTTTTCGAGCATCATCCTTGCTTGGTCGGTATCGGCGGGCTTACCTAACGGTTGTCCGTCCAGTTCGACTATGGTATCCGCGCCGAGGATTATCCTCCCCGCAGCCAGTGAGACCACCGAAAGCGCCTTCGACTCGGCATTCCGCATCACTACCTGGCCGAAGTCACCGCCTGTCGGGACCTCCTCAACTCCGTTCGGAGGCAGCACATCAAACGGTATGCCGACCTGGGTCAGCAGTCGCTGCCGCCGCGGCGATGTCGAGGCCAGCACTATCTCAGGGATTTCTAATTTCACGAGACTCTATATCTTTGCGTCTTTGCGCCTCTGCGTGAGGTATTCCTTTAGCCGACATAGAGCGCTATCAACCCCCCTATCATTATCAACTTCAGGCTCAGGCTGGTCCTTCCCAACCCCCTATGGTCGAGGCCCCGCCACAGGTAGTTCACCATCACCAGAATGGGTATGACCACCGTTATCAGGACTATGATCAGATAGCCCGTCCCGAAGATGCCCAGATTATGTGGCAGCGGGGTCAGAATCGCCAGCAGCAGCAGGGCCGCCGCTGCGATCTTCAGTGCCTTCCGGCTGCCGACTGCAATCGGCAGGGTGCGAGCGCCTCGAGCCCGGTCACCGGACAGGTCCTCGACGTCTTTGACGATCTCGCGCCCCAGATGGATCAGGAAGGCAAACAGGGCTGGAATCGCACCCGGGACCGGGTTGTGGACGGCCAGCGCCCCGTAGATGAAAGCCGCCCCCCCGCACAGAGCCACCACTGCATTGCCGGCCAGGATTACCCGCTTCAGCCGGGAGCTGTAACCCCACAGCAGCCCCGAAACCGCCGCAGCTACACATCCTAACCGCCAGCCCAATGCGAAACCGAGACCGATCCCAACCGCCATCAATGCCGATCCAGACAGGTAAGCCTCAACCACCCCTGCCCGGCCGGAGGGTATCGGACGAGCCGGGCGGTTCAGACTGTCTATCTCGGCGTCGAAGGCGTCGTTGACCGCATTGCCGCCCGCAGCCACCAGAGCGGCAGAAAGGGCGGCCAGACATAGGGTCGGCTCAAGAAATACCCCTTCCCTCCGGGCCAGAACCCCGCCCACCCAGACCACCAGCGCTGTTATTACCGCGTTTACAGGTCGTGACAGCTCCCAGAAGGCGTATAATTTACTCGACCACATTTTAACGTTGCGACATTACCAGATTGGTCAGCGTTCCCACGGCCACCGCCACAGCGGTCTCTGTGCGCAGCGGCCGCTCACCCATACCGGCAAACGGGATGTTATGGCTGCTGAACAGCTCCCTTTCACCATCTGAGAATCCACCTTCCGGTCCGATGAACAGGGTGAGCCGACCCGGCAGGTCGAGCCCGGCGAACAACTCCGCTATCGGTGTGGAGTCGGGTGTCCTGTCCATCGTCCAGACGGGACCGGTCGAGATGCACTCAGCGAGCGCGCTCTCCAACGAACAGGACGCCGCAATCTCCATCAACCGCAGGCGCCGGGATTGCTTGGCCGACGACAGCGCGATCTGGCGCCATCTATCAACCCGACCGGTGCCCGGCACCACCACTCCAAACTCAGTCACCAGCGGGATGAAACTCGCCGCGCCTGTCTCGGACGCCTTCTCCACCGCCCAGTCCATCCGGGACCCCTTAACGATGCCGACTGCCACCGACAGCTCCAGCGTCGGAGGGGACACTGGCGGCAGCTGTTCCATGACCCTGGCTTTAACAGTGTCGGACTGGAGGGCTGTCACCTCCGCAATCCATCCGCTCCCCTGACCGTCGAAGCCGACAAACGTGAACCCGGGCCGCGCACGCAGCACCCGCGCCAGGTGTCTCGCTTCCTCGCCCGCAACTGATATCGATCCGTCAACAGTGGGTGGATCTACCAGAATAAACGGCTCACCGGACATTTATTACTACTGCCATTTTATGATAGACATTATCCTGTTTACCCCCCCTGCTATTGCAGGGGGGGAGTAAGGGGGGGTGATTGTTTGTCCGGAATATTGTCCCTATAGTCTATTTCATCAATTACAGGAATTTACCCGAAAGCATCAGGACAGTAGTGACAATTCATACAAACAATAATGTGGTCTGGTTAATAACAAATGATGAATGATGAATAACCATCACTCAGGCACTCAGGCACTTGATCAGAAGGTTACTCTTGCGCCGACCGTTACCGAGGGGTTGCCTATCTTGCTTCCGGGTGTCCAACCGATCAGAGTATACATTGTCTCAACGTAAGGGAGCTGAAACTGCAGCCCCCCTCCAAATGCCTGAAAATCGTCTGTTATACCGTCGCGGTGGTCTCCGAAGAGCCCCAGGTCACCGAACAGAACCCCGTCGAAGCCGAACTTGAGGTCTTTCAGATAGGGCCCCGCGACCGGTATCATCTCGAGGCTGAAATAGCGTATCTCTGCCAGCCGGAAGCGGATTTCAAGGTTGGTTGCCGTTACAAATCCCTTCTGACTCTTGCCGGGATCACCGGCGCGCAGATGTGAGCGGGGTATGCTCAGGTCGCGGTAGCCGGGTAAACGGCGTTGGGATACCTTCATCCACAGCCGCCACGCAAGTATCAGATCTCTGAAGGGTTTATACATTCGCAGGTCGAATTCCTCGCTGTAAAAAGCGTGGGGAATGTCCACCACCCGATTGGACTCAAGAGTCATGGTAAGGTAATAACCGGAGGTGGGATAATACCGGAAGTTACGACGGTCATTCTTGAATATCAGCCGTCCGATCAGCAGCCGGTCACGCCTGCCTGATGTCAGGGTGTAATCGTCGAATTCCGCCGACCTCACCTCCCATTCGCCTTCAACGCCGAATGTTGACCAGTGGGTCAGACGGCGCAGCAGAGTCAGCCGGAACCCCTGCACCTCAAGGTGCACGTATTGCCCATCGGGATCTTTTATCTCTTTCTTGCTGTAATGTCCGAAGCCGTTTACACCGTATCTGCCCTGGATGTTGAACCAGGGATCCTGATGGAACAGGGTGAATCCGCGGTTGTAGCCATTCCACCAGGAGCCCCCCAGCCTCATACCGCGTCCCCCCACGTTGTTGTGATAAATCCCTAATCCATATACCTTTCTATCCGGATCTTCTGGGTCCCATCGGCCGATCAGGTAGGAGTAGATGTAGAACCGTTCGGTCACATTCACCAGAACCACGGCTCGCCCGTCATCCACCGCCATCTGCAGCTCGACCCGGTTGAAGAGCCCCAGCGACGATAAGCGCAGCTCCGACTCCTCCAGCGCCTCCGGCGTAGCCACCATTCCGGGCTGCAGGGTCATCTCCCGCAGTATCAGTTCAGTCGATGTCATCCGGTTGCCGATTACCTTGATGGCATAGATCAGCGGTCCCGAGGGCTCGCTGCCCTCTTCCGCCACAGCCGGTGTCCCTTGAGTGAGAACCGCTGCAGTTATCAACGCTACCAATCGTATAGCATTTTGCACGGTAGTGGCGCGATTCATCGCGCCCTCTTTATTCATTATATGCAGACGACGTGCCTCATACATTGTCCATCTAAACCCGAGGCCCAAGGCCTGATGCCCGAGGCCTGTTAAAGCGACCACGTCAATGTGCAGCGAATATCGGGCAACCGGTATGAGCCCCGTTTTCGGTCTTCAACCCAGAGCACGCTGCCCGTCAGTTCTGCCTTCAGTCGGCTGGTGGACGGCGTCCTGATGGTCGCGACGGGCCCGTGTGAATGAACCGATTCGCCGTCGATTTTCTCATCTTCATAACACAGCGTGGTGTGGCGGCGATGGACTAACCAGCCAATCCCGAGCGAATAGTCCGGGGATGCCCAGGTGGGGATAACCGCGGCGGTGAGGCCGTAGCCGGTCTCGGATATGTCCTCGACCCATTCCTGCCAGTTAAGTCGGCCATGTTCGTCGATAAGAGCGCTCAGGTCAACCTCCAGGTTCAGCATCCGCCAGATTGCCAGCTTCAGCGTGTCGCTGGCGGTGAACGAGCGATAAGCCCGGCTGAACGTGGTATCAAATGGTGGGTAATCGTAGTCCGTGTAGTTGCTGACCACTGCGAAGCGGGCGGCGTTGTCCAGCGGGCCGTCCTGCCAGGGCAGTTCACAGGCCAGGCTGAACAGCCGCGACCAGCGGTTATCTTCGCTGCGCGGGTCGAAGATATAGACCAGATGATGCAGGTCAGCGGAAAGCTCCACACGCAGGCCGAAACCGGGTGCCAGCCCCAGTCCGGCCCTTACCGCCACGATGTAGCGAAGCTCGTCGCGGTCATTCTTGTCGGCTTCATCCGGTGTGTCGGCGCGATAGCGGATAACACGGGCATCTATGCCGGCGCTGTCATCCGGGGACCTCCGGTAGGTGGTGGTGAATCCCAGGTGGGTGCGGCGGGCCTGGGTGAGGGCCTCGTCGTATTGCTGCTCCTGAAGGTCAACCCCTCCCGAGGCGATTCCTGACAGCCGGTTGGACCTCCAGGTCAGATCGACGCCGTTTTCCCATACGAACTCGAGGTCTGAATAGCCCGTCTCGGGGTTGGTGCGTGAGATACGTTGGCGGGTCAGCTCCGAATCCCAGCCCAACTGCAGTGGTGTTGAGCGGGCGCTGACCAGCCGGTTGTTGAGGTGTAGCTGCTCGTCACTGCGACGACCGACCGGCCCGGTGGCGGAATATTCACGCCGATCGCTGTGGGCGAAGGATACGGTAAAGTGATCGCCGGCGCCCCCCGGAAAGCTGTGATTGCCGTAAAGGGCTGTGTCCCACTTATAATTGTTGCCGCCGGGGAGCCTGTCCAGCCAGCCGCCGGCTCGAAGCTCCCCGCTGGCCCAGTCATCCTTCAGGTTCAGGTGCAGCTTCATCCCCTCAAGCCGTCTGTCGCCGCGGTCTTCGAGCAGCGGTCCGATTGAGCCGTTGGTCGAAAAGCCCCCTTCCCCCTGGTAAGCCCCGCCCAATGCCAGGTGCAGGCTGCTGATGTCGCTCTCACGATGTGTGGCCTCTGTGCCGAACGTTGCCGGTCCGGGAGTTTCAACCGGCAGAAGCGGTGGCGTTCTCACGTCATCGGCATAGCGCTGTGGAATCTGATCGACAAACCGCTCGGATCCCCCCTTGACCAGCCAGTCGAACCCCTGGAAGGCCGGTCGCCTGACCGCAAATGCAAACCTCTGGTCGATCTTCCACTGCCGCCGGTAGCCCGGGGTCTGAAAAAGCAGGAAAGACAATTGCTCAGTGCAGGTCAACCGGCCCCGACTCCACAAAGGTCGGTCGAGGAGGAACTCGCCACTCCAGCCGTCCAGATCGAGACCCTTCGAGAGCGTCGCAGTCAGGTCGCTGTAGCTGGAGTTATCTTCGATCGGGGCCTGTTCGGTCCCGACAGTCACCTGGCAGACTGAGGACAGTATAATGATGGTTATAAGACTGACCATCTACCAACTACCATCGACCGTCGATCACTGTAATCGAGGCGGTTTGTCATTCAGGGCGCTGATGGTCCCCCCTGAGATGATGAGCTTCAGCGCGTCCTCGACCGGGATGTTAAGCTCGATGACATCTTTCTTGGGGACGAAAAGGAGGAATCCGGAGGTGGGATTGGGGGTGGTGGGGAGAAAGACGCTGATGGAATCTTCAGGAAGTGCCTCCTGAACCACGCCTTTCGTGTCCGCAGTCATAATGGCGATGGAGTAGAGGCCTTTGCGCGGATATTCGATCAGCACCGCCTGCTGGTAAACCCCTTTATGGCCGGAGAAGATGGCCTGGCTGATCTGTTGAACGGCGTGATAGATCCGGTTCACCAGCGGGATCCGATTCATGATCTGCTGTCCCCGGGTGATGACCAGTTGCCCGAACACATTCTTGGCGGCGAAGCCGGTGAGGGTGAGAAGCGCCAGGAGCGCTATCAGCCCCAGACCCGGTATGGGGCGTTCACCGAAGATGGCGATGCCGAGAATATCGCGCACGATGAAGTTCATTACTGCGGCGAGTATCCCGTCCAGGAAGAGGAAGCTCGTCCAGAGTAGAAAGATCGTGACTACAACCGGACCTAATACCAGAGCCCCGGTTATCAGGTAGGTCTTGAGTTTCCGCAAGGTGCTGGGTTGGTCTCGCGAAGACGTATCAGTCGGCATAATCATAATTACGTCTGTCTGGGCGTTATCGGTTGTCCGTGCAGGGCGTCGAGTCCGTAGAACATCGCATTCTGAAGCCGTGTGACCTCACCCGGGTCTCCGCGTTCGATGGCCTCTTCTATCCTCCGGCGGAGTTCCTTCCTGAATATAGCCTCGGTGGTGCGAGGGGGGACGGTCTTCTCGTCGTCCTCGATCTCCCACTCAGGACGAACTGCCGAGCAGTCTATCCGCAGGTGAAAACAGGCCTCATGGATGAAATCCTCACCGAAGGTCAGGCGGCTGCCTTGAGGATAGGTTCCCTCCAGCTCCACCAGCGTCAGGTCATCCTTGTTGACATCGGCGTTTGAGAGCTCCTCGCTTATCCGCTTTTCAACTGCCTGGATATGTTGCAGCCCGCTTATGTCCATCTTGAGTCGGCGTATCTGCCGGGGGTCGAGTTGGTGGAAGACCAGGTCGGCAGGTGCAACCCCTCCCTCTTTGACCAGACCTATCAGAGCCCCGTGCGGGCCGGTCTCATTGGCAGCCAGTCCGCAGGTTGCGCCGGGGTAGGCCGCTCGCACCTGTCCCTTCTTATCGGTGACCTGAGACCGGGTGTGGTAGTGCCCCAGGGCCGTCCAGTCGAATGGTTGGTTCAGCAGTTCCTCGTCGCTGAACGGCAGGGTTCGATCCTTGTCTGGTGGCAGATATTCGTCGCGCGAACCGTGCAGGACACAGATATGGAGCTTCGCTTCGGGAACCTCAATAGGGCTGCCTAACAGTCGTATCTGGACCGGCTGGTTCGTCAGGTATGCCAGACCGGTCACACACACCCCCTCCAGACCGGGCGGGGTGAAGTGAGTGAAGTCGTGCTCCTGGAAGATGTGGACGTTATCAGGCCAACCTCGTCCGAAGCGGGCCGAGGTTATATCGCTGGAGTAATGGCTGCCGGGGGAGTAGTAGTCATGGTTCCCGGGGGCGATGACCACCGGCATCCCGGCTCGACCCAGGGTGTCGATGACGAACGGCACCGTATCCTGCGCCAGCGTATCCTCCTCCCACAGGTCGCCGCCGATGAGGATCAGCTCGACCCCCTCCTCTCGGGCCAGCTCGACTGCACTAACCAGGATCTCTCGCTGCTCGCGGGCCCGGCGCCCGGCCTTCTCATAGGGCAGCTTGAGCAGGCCTCCAGTCAGCGGACAATCAAGGTGCAGGTCGGCCAGATGAAGAAATTTCAGACTTGTGCGTTCCATACCATCTGTATTTAAGCGTAGCTGCCGATCCGCCTGCGGCGGATCGGCAGAACCCGTGCAGCATCTATTAATCAGGGCGACTAATAGTTGACAGTGCAAACTCCTT
>MWJR01000191.1 GCA_002127415.1 Calditrichaeota bacterium AABM5.125.24 | reverse complement strand
GCTCTTCTCAACTGTGCTCGCGAAGCCTGGATTTCACCGGCTCCGCCCCACCAGAACCAGACGGGTATGGACAACTCGAGCTGAAATGCCCAGGAGTCTTCATCGTCTTGGGGTATTTCATCTCTCACAAAATATGTCAGTTCAACTTCCGGCAGCCAGGCGGTGGAGGCGAGTGTCTCTTCGCATCCCGAAATGAGAACCTCACTCTCGGCCATCAGGACTTCCGGGTTTGTCGAGAACAGTTTCGATTCGTCTATGTGTGTTGTATCGACAGGATCGCTTTTTAGTGGTGAAATCAGTTCGACTTCGCCAAGATCGAAGTTTGTCATTCGTGAGAGTCTGTCAAAAGCCGCTGTCATCGAGAGCTGAGAGGCTCGCAGCTCCTGTTCAGCTTCGGCAACCACGACCCGCGATTTGCGAGCGTCCAGTCGAGAGATTCCACCCTGCTCGCTTATGACCTGAATTTGAGACCCGTATGTATTAAGGGTATCTTTATATTCCTTCAGGATTTTCACCTGCTCTGAAAAAGCCCAGGCCTCCAGATAGGCTTGCCGGACTTCGGATTTCAAATCTAACAGGACAGCTTGGCTTTCACTACGGGCTTGATCGACCGTTAGATTCGCGGCCTTTGTCAGCCAGATATAACGTAGGGGTAATTCTAGATCCTGAGTAATACCTATCCTTCTTTCCTCGAAATCTGAGAATCCCTTGTTCGAAGGGATATTATCCCACCTGGTAGTTAGGACTGGTGCCGACAAAGCTGTTGCACTTCGACGTTCACCTCGCGCTTCCTCGACAATAGTTTCAGCAATCAAAGATTGGGGGTGAGTGGAGATTGCACTCTGAACCGCATCAACTACCGTCCAGGGTTTGGCTGATGGTGATTTTACCGTTATTAGTAAAGCCAGGGTTAACGAAGATATAAACACAACCCTTCTTTTCAATGCTGTTTCTCCAATTGAACAAAAGTTATCAAGTATGGCGGGCCTCCGCCTGCCCCTGCGAAGGCAGGGGTGCCCGCCATGCAGCGCAGCCGCATTCTATCTAATCGCCCTTCAGGCGATGGCGGGCAGGGACACCCGCCCTACCGCTTCGCCTCCGAAGTTAAACATCTCGTTTGACACCATAATTATCCCATTTTCACTGTCACGTGAGGGCACGTGACAGCACTCGGCTTCAAGTTACCACCATCACCCCTTTGAAGTCAACACCTTCCCGCCTGCAGGGGCTTTGGAAACTTTGACGGATCCGCCCTCCAACCTGAACACCTTCTTCAGGAACCGACCTGTGTATGATAGCGGCTCCTGTGCCACCCTCTCCGGCGGGCCGGCGGTCACTATCCAGCCCCCCTCGTCGCCCCCCTCCGGGCCCAGATCGATTATCCAGTCGGCGCACTTGATTACGTCCATATTATGCTCGATGACCAGCACCGTGTTCCCCTTGGATACCAGCTTCTGCAGCACGTTCAGCAGCTGCCGGATGTCGGCGAAGTGCAGCCCGGTGGTCGGTTCGTCGAGTATGTAAAGCGTCCGGCCGGTGGCGACCTTGGAGAGCTCGGCCGACAGCTTGATCCGCTGAGCCTCCCCGCCGGAAAGTGTGGTCGCCTGCTGCCCCAGACGGATGTAGCCGAGACCGACTCCTGCCAGCGTATCCAGCTTGCGGCGCACCGTCTGGATTTCGCGGAAGAACTCAAGCGCCTCGTCAACCGTCATATCCAGGACATCGGAGATGTTCTTCCCCTTGTAACGGACTTCGAGGGTCTCGCTGTTGTAGCGTCTGCCCTTACAGACCTCGCAGGTCACATAGACGTCCGGCAGGAAGTGCATCTCGATCTTGATGATGCCGCCGCCCTGGCAGGCCTCGCACCGGCCGCCCCGGACGTTGAACGAGAAGCGCCCTGGCTTGTATCCGCGCAGGCGAGCTTCGGGAAGCTGGGCGAACAGGGCCCGGATATGGCTGAACAGCCCGGTGTAGGTGGCCGGATTGGAGCGGGGGGTGCGACCGATGGGCGACTGGTCGATGTCCACCACCTTGTCGATCAGCTCCAGCCCGTCAATGCGGGAGTGAGACAACGGCTGCATCCGGCTCCGGTAGATGGCCCGCGCCAGGGCCGGATAGAGCGTCTCCACCACCAGCGTCGATTTGCCGGATCCGGATACCCCGGTCACCACAACGAAGGTGCCGAGCGGTATGGTAACGTCGATCCCCTTCAGGTTGTTGCCGGTGGCATTCCTGAGCTTCAGATAGCTGCCGCGCGACGGTCTGCGCCGCTCGGCAGGCATCGGGATCGACTCGACCCTGGTCAGGAATCGGCCGGTTATCGAGGCCGGTTCGGCCTTGATCCGTTCGGGCGGTCCCTCTGCCACCAGCCGTCCTCCTGCACGACCCGCACCTGGTCCGAGGTCAATCACCCAGTCAGCCGCCTCGATGGTCTCACGGTCGTGCTCCACTATGATGACGGTGTTGCCGAGGTCGCGCAGCCGCTTCAGTGTATCGATCAGTCTGAGGTTGTCGCGCTGATGCAGGCCGATGGAGGGCTCATCGAGGATATACATTACCCCCACCAGGCCGCTGCCGATCTGTGTCGCCAGCCGGATCCGCTGTGCCTCGCCGCCCGCCAGGGTTCCGGCCGCACGGGAGATGGTCAGATAGCCGAGACCGACCCGCTGCAGGAACTCCAGCCGCGCCGATACCTCCTTCAGTATCTGCCGGGCTATCTTGAGTTCCCTGGTTCCGAGCTTGAGACCCTTGAAGAAGGCGGCTGCAGCCACGATGGAGAGATCAGTCAGGAGGGCTATCCCCAATCCGCCGACGGTAACGGCTCTGGCCGCCGGACACAGACGCTCCCCGTGGCAATCCGGACAGGGAACCTGCGCCATAAACTCCTCTATCCACTCCCGGATCATTGATGACTGCGTCTGACGGTAGCGACGTGACAGGTTGGGGATGATCCCCTCCCACTCCCCTTCGTGCTCCCATAAGGTGCGCCCGTCCTGGCTGGAATATCTGAATCGGATACGCTCGTCGCCCGAGCCGTGGAGAACTAACTGCCTCTGCTGTCCGGTCAGCTTCTGGAATGGGACGGCGAGGCTGAACCCATAGGCCTGAGCGAGCTGCTGCAGCTTCCTCATATACCAACCGTCCCGACCGCTGTTCAGGGTGACGATGGCGCCCTCAAGGACCGAAAGGGATGCATCCGGGATGATAAGCCGCTCGTCGATCTCCAGCTTGAACCCCAGTCCTGTGCAGGAGGAGCAGGCTCCGTATGGGGAATTGAACGAGAACAGCCGCGGAGCCAGCCCCTCCAGACTTATCCCGCACTCCGGGCAGGTGAAGTGTTCGCTGAACAGCTCCTCACTGCCGTCTTCATAGGCGGCTATAACTAATCCTTTGGCCTGCCGGAGTGCCAGTTCAACCGAATCCGCCAGCCGTTCGCGCACCTCGGGACTAACCTTCAGCCGGTCAACCACCACCTCGATCGAGTGGCTCCGGTGGCGGGCAAGCTTTATCTCCTCGTCGAGGGCCCGGACCCGGCCATCGACCCGGACTCGGATGAAGCCCTCACGAGCCAGCGACTTGAACAGCTCCTGGTATTCCCCCTTCCTTCCTCGTATTACCGGCGCCAGTATGGTCATCCGTGTTCCGGCGGGCACCTCTATTAACCGGTCGATGATCTCCTGGGCCGTCTGCCGCTCGATCCGCTTCCCGCAGGAGGGGCAGTGCGGGATGCCGATGCGGGCGTAGAGAAGCCTCAGATAGTCGTATATCTCGGTCACCGTGCCGACGGTCGAACGCGGGTTGCGGACGCCGGACTTCTGCTCGATGGATATGGCCGGCGACAGCCCGTCGATACGCTCCACGTCGGGCTTCTCCATCAGACCCAGGAACTGACGGGCATAGGCCGACAGCGACTCGACGTAGCGGCGCTGACCCTCGGCGTATAGCGTATCCAAGGCCAGCGATGACTTCCCCGACCCGGAGATGCCGGTGATGACCACCAGCCGGTCACGCGGTATATCCAGGTTGAGGTTCCTGAGGTTGTGCTCCTTTGCACCCCGTATACTGATGAGTCCGCCCGGTGGCGGATCTGTGGTGTTTCGGCGTAGCTTCCGAGGCATCGGTGATTACTGTTGGAGTGCCCTGTTATGGGATGAGTCTAATTTGATGTTCAAATTACATCCAATATCCAATCCCTGTCAAGCGGCTTGGAATGTCATTGCGAACGAAGTGAAGCAATCTCGAAGACTCGGGACTGCTTCGGCGCTGCGCGCCTCGCAATGACAATATGATAATTGTCTTGAAACAGTAGATGGGCTTGACAGGCGGGATAAACTTTCGTAAAATTAACCAGTAGCTGTATCGCTCTATTGTTTTAACTATGCGGAAAAGGCTATGCACCTGTCCATATCTGTCTGTTCATCGGTTCTCAGGCCTCGGACCTCGGGTATTCTGAAGGTCGTTTCGTCTCTGCCGGTTCTGGCGGCGCTCCTGTGCAGCTGCGCCGAGCAGCCGGTCGGGTATATCTTCACACCCACCCAGCGGGATCAGGTATCTCTGGCGCGGACAACCGTCGAGATGATCAACGCGCTGTATTCGCACACCGATCAGGCCGCCGGTTTCCTTGATGCAGCAGCGTTGACCACCGACTACAGCAAAATCCTGCCCGAAGGCTGGGATTCAACGCTCGCGGTGGACCCCGATGATGGAACGCCATACACTCTCTACCTCAGGAACTATCTGGACAAGGATTTCTACTTTCTCCGCTTCGACAGCGACCCGATGCGGGGCTCGGTGCGCTCACCTTCAGACCTGGAGTATCAATTCTACGAGAGTCGCAGCTTTCAGAACGTATTCACCAGCGATTTCTACAGTGACATCAATGAGGGGCGGGAGCTGGTTATTGAATATACTGATGGACGACAAGACCCTCTCAACGTGGATGGGTGGTTCAATATGTGGCAATCTGTAGCGTTTGAGGAGGAGGTCGATATTGGCGGGCAGGCAGGTTCGTATTCATACAGCTATTATCTGCGTGTTTACTGGATGTTTCGCATCCAGGACTTCAGCATCGACGCCCGCGATCAGCGTTCCCGTATTGTCATCGACGGCACCTTCCCCGTATACGATGAAGCGGGCGATTATCGGCAGCCGCACGTCTCAGGGGAGATTACCATCGAATCCAACGGCAGTGGCCGTGGGGAGATGTATATGTATGGCGAACCAATGGCACGGCTGCACTTCACAGCCCGCACAGCCGGTTTTGAAGGTTATTTCACCCTTCACCGCGAGGAGCACAGGAAAAGGTATAGCCTATAGACAGTTGGCAATCACCTGACCGTAGAGACAGGATGTTCTGTTGCCCACCCTGACCAGCAGGCTCCGGACAATCTTCACACCAGCACATCACCCTTCACCTATCGACCATTGGCCATTGGCCATCCGCCATCGACTATTGTCCATTGTCCATTTAGTTATTAATTATGTTCACTACCTGTGTCAACGGCAGCTACCCCAAGATACCCGAGCCGCCGCGCCCGCCGCTTCTACAGATAGCTATGAACGATTATGCGGACGGCCGCATCACTGACCGGGAGCTGGCCCGGGCCAAGGAGAGAGTCACAGTGGAGGCGGTAGCCGAGATGGTGGCGGCCGGGGTTGAGGTCGTGAGCGACGGCAAGATCCGCTGGGACGACGATCTGAGTTACATCTGCAGCCGTTTGGACGGCTTCGAAATCGTGAAAAGCCAGGAATCCCGAGAGCCTGGTTGTGAGGTTCGACCCCGCGTCACCGACCGGATCAGATGGGTGCGCCCGATTGTTGAGGGTGACTACCGCTTTATATCCGAGCGCTCGCCGGTGGAGGTGAGACCGGTGCTGACCGGCCCATTCAGCCTGGCCGGACTCTGCGATCCCGGGGTTTATACCGATAGGATCAATGACCTGACCTGCGACCTGGCCCGGGCGCTGAACCGTGAGCTGCAGGGGCTCGAAGCGGCCGGGGCTCGATACATCCTGATTGAAGAGACGCTGCTTACATCCCACAAATCCCGGTCCGACACATTCCTCGAGGCCGCCGCGCTGCTGTGTGAAGGGATATCCGCCACGGTAATGCTCGGCACCTCCACCGGTGATCTGGTCGGGTTTGAGGCGGCTCTGGAGGAAGCCCCCTTCGGAGGCATCTCCTTCGACCTCATCGAGGGTCCAGAAAATGAGCGGATTATGACCAGCGCCAACTTCCTTGAAGGACGGATTATACAGCTGGGCCTGGTTCACTCCGCCGATCCCCGCCTCGAGGGTCCGATGGAGGTGGCGCAGGGGATTATGAAATACGCCCGTTATCACGACCCGGACCTGATATGGGTAGCCCCCACCGGCGGACTCGGAGCCCTCCCGCGCGACCGGGCGTTCGAGAAGTTGACCAATATGTATCAAGCCGTGCAGTGGACCAGACGCGAGATGGCCCGCCAGGAAGAACCGGGGGGAACAATATGAAGGCTTTGGGCTTTGGGCATTGGGCGTTAGGCTTTGATATTTGTGATATATGTTCATAGGTTGCAATTGTCACGAGATTATACTAATCGGGGCATTTTATAGTTGACACTTGTCATACCGGCGAAGGCCGGTATCCAGACGAATTCGGGGCTGTCTGGATTCCGACCCCGGATCAAGTC
>MWJR01000038.1 GCA_002127415.1 Calditrichaeota bacterium AABM5.125.24 | reverse complement strand
GAATTCGGGGCTGTCTGGATTCCGACCCCGGATCAAGTCCGGGGCAGGCTCTTCGCCGGTATGACAAGTGTCTACAATAAAGTGCCCTGATTAGTATCAGGTCCAGATTCTCCCGTGCGAATCAGTTTTATAATATTCTGTGTGAGATAGGTGGGCAATATCGACGTTCAGTAGATTAATCGCCAGAGAACAGCGTGTCAGCTCTGGGATTGAGCCAGTCGGGCAGGGTTTTCGGTCGGTATTTCCCGTAGATGATGGGATAGATCCACAGCAGGAAGATGCGTGACCACTTCGACTTTGAGGCGACCTTCGCTGCAGTGCGATGGAACGTATTGTCCGGCTCCGTCCAGGGGCAGCTCCCGATACATACGCCACAGTCGGTTCCCACCCTGTTCCAGTAGCTTAAGCACTTGACGGGATCGATCTGCCACTTCATCACCCCCCGCACATTAACCTTGCCCCCTTTGGAGATGGCCTGCGAGGGACAGACTTCGGCGCACAGCTTGCATCGGTTACAAAAATCATCAACCCCGATGTCCACCGGCCGGTCACAGATCAGCGGCAGATCGGTGGTTACTGTCGAGAGCCGCAGGCAGTTGCCGAACTCCCTGGTCAGCAGGAAACCGCATCTCCCCAATTCGCCCAGCCCGGCCTCCACAGCCAGAGGCACGGGCAGGAGCTGGTAGTTACGAAAATGGTGAGCCCGCGCGCTGTAACCCAGCATCCGAATATATCCGGCCAACGCCACCGAGGTTACCGCCGAACGAAGATAGACCAACCCTGTCTCCATCATCTCGCCGTGATAGGGTCCTGTTCTTACCAAGTCCAGATCCTCCCTGAAACCGAGGCTGACGGCATAGCGATGGCCGACCGTTATCTTTTCACCCCACGGCTCCTCCGGATATATCATCCTGCCCCGGTGGCTGTAGGCGTAGGCGGGATTCATAAGGCTGATTCCCACCAGGTCGGAGCCCAATCGACGGGCGAGACTTTTCACCTTCATCGTCGCCCTTTCAGGTGTTATTTCCACCCGTTCAGGAGCCGGTTGACCATCGACTATATCGGGTGCGCCTATGCGCTCCATCAGCCAGGATGGAGCGTTGAACATCGCCATGTCGGCTGCGGATACATAGGCACCTAAACCGGGCAGAGAGCGGATGTGGTCGTCGCAGGCTTTCCACTGAGGATGCCGACGATACATCTCTTCATATTCAGGTGTTCCCGGCTTCAGATCCTCCCGTGCGAAGACGTTATCCCGTTCGTCGAACTGCAGGCTTGAGCCGCTCAATAGGGTCTCCTGGAATAGCTTCAGTTATCGCCGGTATTGCACCAGCTGTATCCCGGCTTTCTGTAATATCTGATCCAGATTGGGGGGGTGTGTCGATCGGGCATTGTCATACTCCAGATCATATATAATAGATGTGATCCCTGCAGCAGCGAGATGCTTGATGCAATCCCAGCAGGGGGTGTGGGTGATGAAGGCTGTGGCGCCCATAGTGCTCACTCCTACTCGAGCGGCGTTGGCCACGGCGTTCCTCTCGGCGTGTTCGGTGGCGACACAGTGGCCGTTCATTATCAGATGTCCCACATCGTTGCAATGGTCAGCGCCGGGCAGCGAACCGTTGTAGCCGGTTGCCAATATACGCTTGTCCCTGACCAGCACGCAGCCCGCCTGGAGCCGGTCGCAGGTGCCCCTGGTTGATACATGCCCGGCAAGCATCAGGAAATACTCCTCCCAGGACTGGCGCATAAAGCCTCCTCAGAAAGTAAAAATTGAATTTGTAGCGTGGTAGTGTCGCACTTATTAATCCGACCACTTAATAGTAGACATTAAACAAATCATCTATCCCCCCCGGTTTCCGGGGGGGAGTGAGATGGCAGACTGTTCACTATAAAGTGTTCTGTGTAATAAGTGTGACACCATAAAATACATTCAACATTATACAAACAACCACCCGCCATCCCAAGAGACAGGAACTTTCCCCTGTTAACATTCGCTTTTTAATTCCCTGGCAGGATATAGATTCCTGTCCGGAGTGGTCTAACAACTGTCCGACCCGCTTTCAATCCGGCATCTGCCGGACTACAGCAGAGTGTTTGTAATCTGTGCGCAATAACTTTATATTTGAGTGATCTATTGCTACCTTTCCTTAGTATCATTTTATTTTAATGCGAGCGATCCTGATATATGGGGGAGTCAAGGATCAGATCCATCCACTCAACCCGGCTGTGGGCTTGCCCCCGTGGAAACGGGGGTCGGCAGCGGAATTAAAAGGTGATGGCTGTTGGTGAAAACATACCTGTTATCGAACAGGCGAATCTGAAATGAATGCAGGAAACGGAGATCGGAAACGGGTGCTGTTGCTCGATACCTCCCCTCTCGTTATGCGCAACCTGGAGCGGGTCCTGAAAAAGATAGGGGATTGCGTGAGCGAGCAGGCTGACAGCGTTCGCACAGCCCTGCTGAGCATCTCCCAGAATCCCCCTGACCTGATCTTGACCGAGTGGGAGCTCAGCGACCTGACCGCCGCTGAGCTGTTGCAGGTTCTAAAGACCCGCAAGGAGTGGAAGGAGATCCCGGTAATCATCTGCACTTCGAGTGGTAGCACTGAGATCTCAAATGAAGCCCTTAAACTCGGTGCCCGTGATGTGATGAAAAAACCGATCAATCAACAGTCATTGCGCAAGCATCTTGACCAACTCTTCCCCGAAGGTTCTCAGAAGCGGAGCAAAAAAGAACTCCCCGGGAAAAGAAACATTCGCTCAGAGCTCCGCCACATCGGAAAGCTTGCGCCGCTGCCGATCCTTGCCAAGAGCATTATAGAGATCAGCGCTGATCCAAATGCCTCCGCACGGAACCTCGCTGCAGTAGTGAAGAAAGATCAATCCCTGACGGCCAAGATCCTGAAGATCGTCAACAGTGCCTATTACGGATTCTATCGCAAGATCGGGAATGTGGATCACGCCATCGTGATACTCGGCTTCAATGAGATCAAGAACATCTCCCTGGCGGCCTGCATTATCAGAGCCTATGTTGATGACAGCGACCCTCTTTTCAACCGTGAGAAGTTCTGGCTGCACGCACTCGGTTCAGCATACATCTCCCGCGCTCTCAGCAGCTTCAAACCCACCCTGAACACCGAGGACGCCTTTGTCATCGGACTGCTCCACGACATAGGAAAGGTGGTCCTTGCTCAGCATTTCACCGATCTTTTCTCCAGGTGTCTTAACCTCGCCAAAAAGCGAAAACAGCCACTCCATAAGGTCTCAGCAGAGGTGATGGAGATCGATCATGCGGAGGTCGGTGGTCTGGTGGCAGAAGGCTGGCGGTTACCTGTGCCCCTGGTCAGAGCCATCCAGTTCCATCACAACCCCGCTGTAGCCGGTAAAGATGACTACAACATCCACCTGGCTCACCTCGCCAACTACTTCTGCCACAGCAACCGGATCGGCGAGAGCGGCAATCCCGTTCCTGACGAACCTTTCGCCGGGTCACTTAAGGCCTTCGGCTTAGACAAACAGGACCTCGACGATGTATGGCGCAGCCTGATGATCGATACGCAGTCGGTTAAAAATGCACTTTGACCACCCGGGCGAATCGATATGAACGAAGTGGTGTCACACTTAAGTGTGACACCACTTCCACTTCCATACCACATCCACGCCATAGTTGTAACGACCTATTCCTGCAGGACCTCGCGTAACTTCCCGAAGAGGGTCTTTATCTGATAGGGCTTCTGTATAAAACCGGCGGGATGCGACCTGGTAAATCGACTGGTTGCCTCCTTTTCGCTGTAGCCGCTCGAGAGGAGGACACGGGCGTCTGATCGGATGCGGAGGATTTCACTGAGTGCCTCATCGCCGTTCATCCGTGGCATCATCCAGTCGAGCAGCACAGCCCGAATCTCGCCTGAATGTTCGCGGAAGAGCTCCACCCCCTCGTAGCCGTCCCCGGCGGTTAAGACATCGTAGCCACAGGTCTCCAGCATCGCCCCCACCACCTCGCGGACATCCTCCTCGTCGTCCACCACCAGTATGGTTCCGCTTCCCCGCCAGGATGGCGGTATCTCCGGCTCTTCGGGTATCTCTTCTTCAGGCTGTTCACAGAGCGGGAAAAGGATCCTGAAGCAGGCCCCATTCCGGGGGTTGCTGGTAACCTTGATGGCGCCACCGTGACCTCGCACAATACCCATAACCGCCGCCAGCCCCAGGCCGCGTCCGGCGAATTTGGTGGTGAAGAACGGATCAAAGATCTGGGGCAGCGTCTCATCATCCATCCCACAGCCGGTGTCGACGACCTCGAAGTAGACGTAACTGCCCTCAGAAAGCTCCTCGGCCAGATAGGCACCGGCGAGATATTCCCGATCCACATCCACCACACCGGTGCTGAGGGTTATGACACCGCTGGCGTCACCGATAGACTCAGATGCATTGGTGATCAGGTTCATTACGACCTGTCTGATCTGTGTGACATCGGCTCTGATGGGAGGGAGGTCGGATGCAAAGTTATATATGAGGCGGACCTTCTTCAGAATCGACACCTCCAGCAGATGCGTCATCTCCTCAACCAGCTTATTGAGATTGACCACCGTCAGGACGAACGTTCCCTTCCCTGAATATGCCAGCATCTGGTTGGTGAGTTCCGCGGCGCGCTTGGCGGTCGTCTCAATCTGCTTAACGTAGTGCCGCGCTGAGGAATCGTCTGCTATCTTCATCAGTGCCAGATCGACGTTTCCGAGGATCCCCATCAACAGATTGTTGAAGTCGTGTGCGATGCCTCCGGTCAGAATACCGAGACTCTCCAGCTTCTGGGCGTGCTGGACCTGGGCCTCCAGTCGGGTCTTCTCCTCTTCCGCCGCCTTCCTATCGGTGACGTCCGTGGCGATTATCATAGCAGCGACAATGTCCGCCTCCTCTCGGAGCGGCGCCAGACGGGTTGACCACCATCGGGAACCCTCCGCCCCGTGATCGATCAGGCCTGTTTCCCCTCCACTGAAGGCCCGATCAAGGGCCCTTCTGAATCTATCCTGATACTCGGTCGTAATGTGATCGAAGACCGTTTCCGCTTCCCTGCTGACGTCTGTTGCCGGCTGGCTGCGATTGATAAACAGGACCTTGCCATCCCGATTGACAACCATAATCGTATCGGGGATGTTCTCGACCAGCGAGAGCAGCTTCCCCTCGGATGTTCTGAGCGCCTCCTCGGCGCGCTTGCGGTCGGTGATGTCGGCCATCACCCCCTTAACACCGATCACCTGTTCGCCCATAAAGATCGGCCGGTTTGAAGAGCGCACCCAGCGGACCTCGTCGGACTTGGTCCGAACCCGGAATGCAGTCGTGATAATCTGCCCGGAAAAGATCGACCGAAGAGTGTCCGTAAATAGCTGCTTATCCTCATCCAGAACAAAGTATACAAGGGGCTGATTGATGGCCTCAAGTTGACTATATCCGATGAGCGCGCTTATCACAGGGCTGACGTAAGTGAAGACCCCGTTCTCATCCAGTCCATAGATGACATCGTTTATGTTCTCTACAAAATCCCTGTATTTCTCCTCCGATTTCTGCAGCACCTCGGCCACCCATTTCTGCTCCGTGGTGTCCATGACCGTGGCAAAGCTGCCCCTGAACCGGCCCTCCTCAAGTGGCCCGATCGGCCTGTGTGATACGATGGCGTGGATTTTCTGTCCGTCGCTCCTGATAAATGCAATCTCATAGGGCCTGCACAATCCATCCCGCAGCATTCCCACGTGTTCCGAGTATGCATCTCTGTTGGCCTCGTCGAGAACCACCGCTACAGATTGTCCGATCAGCTCATCACGTCCGTATCCCCACATCTCGCAGAGCTTATCGTTGACATATATGAGCGAGCCGTTTTCGTCCTGAACCCACAGACCCACATTCATCGACTCCACTAAAAGACGATACAGCTCTATCCCTCCCAATATATCTTCAAGTCTCTGTCGGTGTTGGGATTCAGCGGCTTCCAGTTCTTTGATACGCCACTGCAACTCAGCCAGCTCACTGGCGAGTTGCGTCTTTGTTTTCCTGTCGTTTCTCATACCGGGCCTCATAGCGGAGAGGACTCTATATCTTGATGTCTGCGGTAGTTACACGGATTCCCAACAATTCAGACGTGAAAATATAAACATGTAATTTCTCGGTGTCAATAGCACCTCGGTTTTATACCTCTGTGTGGAAAGGGGATTCTTATAAGCTTGATTGGGAAAGAGAGGGCGGCGAAACCCGGATTGATATTCAGGAGGTTCCTTGACATGAACGGCGCAGCGGCCTGAACCGGCTCCACAAGAAGCCCCTGCGGATGACCTCGGTCAGCCTGAGCCGTCCACACTTAACCTGCAGATTAACAGAAGGTTAGATGGATTATCCCGATTTAATCAAATCAACGGGGAAAAAGAGGCTTGACAACAGATGGTGAACGGTCTATCTCAAAGGTTATTCGCTGTTTTATGTGGGTAGATGGTCGGTCTTTGAGGAATATTGAACTCGTCGTTCCAGCGAAGGCATGTTCCTGCGGAAGCAGGGGCTGGAACCCAGAAAAGGCGTAACATTTTGTCCATATAGGACCTGGATTCCGGCTTTCGCCGGAATGATGAGTTAATGAATGCGCATAAATATACAACGCTATGTATAATTGTGATGTCAGGTGCCCCCACCTGACACCAATCAACTGTTCAGCCGTCGGGTGAGGGCACCCAACGGCACACCCAATACAACTTTTAATTGCACC
>MWJR01000231.1 GCA_002127415.1 Calditrichaeota bacterium AABM5.125.24 | reverse complement strand
CCCCCCTTTTGTCCCCCCCTGCTGTCGCAGGGGGGGATTTTATATGCTGTCAATATAATTCTATCCCTTCGTTTTTAAGTGCTCCCGTAGATATTTCTTGAAATTATTTCTACGCCATTTTGTAAATTCATCACTATATATTCTAACCACAAGATCCTTAAATCCACTGGCGAGATCTTCAGGACTCATATGTGTCGGTCGATAGTTGACATCAAACAACGTACACTTATCCCATCTGTGGTCTTCGAGTATTCGGTCCTCCTTTTTCAGACGGTCATAGAGAGGTGTCCCGGGAAATGCAGTCATTATGGTAATTTGCACTTCGTACAACTCGGACTCTTTCACAAAATCAAAGACCTGTTCAAATATCTCGGAGGTGTGACCGTCCAAACCAAGAATGAAGCAGCCATTTACGGTTATACCGTGAGATTGGATATTTCTAATTGCATCTTTAAACTGCGGCCATTTTTTCAGCTTCCAGTCGTTTCTGAGTTCGATGTTATGGAGACCTGTCTCTATTGGGCTTTCCAGCCCTATCAAGACCTGTGCACACCCACTCTCGCGCATAAGTTCAAGCAACTCGTCGTCTTCGCTGACCGAAAGATCTGTTTCCGTGAACCATCTGATTTTTTTATCCTTTAGCGGTCCAAGCAATTCCTTCCAATAGTTATTATTGACCACGGAATTATCATCCGCGAATTCGATGAATGGATGATGCCAAATCTCACGGATTCTTTCAATTTCATCCAACACTTTGGCGACGGGTTTCTGTTTGTACTTGCCGGTCAATAGCAGTGATCCAGCGCAAAACTCACAACAATGAGGGCAGCCCCGGCTGGTTTGAACTGTGAGTCGGTTATACTTGGAGATATCGAGGAGTTTATAATCTGGCATAGGGGATTCACACAAGTCGTAACTGCTTTCCGTAGATCCATAGAATCCTGAAAGATTCCCATTCCCACAGTCGCTGAGAATATCATTCCAGGTCGCTTCTCCTTCGCCGATTACAACCGCATCACAATATTCGATTGCCTCCTCGGGAAGGGAAGTTACATGCGGTCCTCCTATAACAACCGGAATTCCAGTCCTTTTATATCGATCCGCCAGCATATAGGCTTCATTAATCTGTGCGCTGTAGCTTGATATGGCAATCAAGTCGAAATTATCCGGAAGGGATCCCAACTCTGCGAGGCTCGGAATCTCGATGTATTCAAGATCGTGTTCCTTAGGCGTCATACCTGCCAAGGTGAGGAGACCTAAGCTCGGAAGCGAAGCGATTGTCTTGCTTCGTTCGACAAATCCTGGTAGGGTAAGACCGATGCGAAGCAGTTCGGCATCACAAACTCGGATACCACTCATAGCTATCAATGCAATTCTCATTTTATAATACCCTCCATAAAAAAATAACTGTCCCCAAAATGATGGAAAGAACCGGGATAAAGAATAAATGTCTAAACGTGTCTTTGACTGCTGAAAGATAACACACAAGCGGCATACTGATTGCGCCGATGATAAATAATACTGATGGTGCGCCAAGCGCCGCATTGATACCTAAAGCGGATGCACTCAGTGCAAATGACATATTGATGAACGCAATACCGAAAAACGAAACATGAGCTAATCGGAGCATTCGTCTAGTCCAGGATACATAGCCACCCAACCAATTTTCATCTCTAAAGAAAAGTCCTTTCACTGCACCGGCAAGGCAACCTAACAGGATACCTACCCAAGCTGCATATATATTCGTTGTCATCATGGATTGTTGTTTCTAAGTGTATTTATTATGGGTTATTTTGAGCTGTCTTAATAGTATAAATTAGACACTCCATCATAAGAACAAAGAAAATCAGATCACACACACCAAAGAGAGCTATGAAGATAATATGTGGATAGTTTCCAATGGCTAAAAAATAAAAAGCTAATGAAGAATACGAGAGTTTGTATAGTGTCCCGACCATAATCAAATCGCGATTTTTTCGTAGATCACCGCGGTATATTAAATAATAAGCCACACCAATTACAAACAGGAATGCACCAATTAACGAGACATATCCACCGAACTCCGGTTTTTTCTCAGGAATTTGAAATAGTTCAAATACAAATCCATGAAAGAACGTAAAAATTATTCCCAGCGAAATGTCGTAGATAGCAGCGATGAGGAATAATCCCTTGTAAAAACTCACTCTTGATGCTTTCATTTCAATCCCTCCTGATAAAAAGACTGACTATTTTCAGAATTGTTTGAATTTTTCAAGGAATTTAGAGTGTGATTCTTGATCAAGAAAACAGGGCTGTTAGTTTTTCAGATTTAATCCTGGCATCGTTACCCAAATTTAGTTAGTCGGGGCGACTGGATTTGAACCAGCGACCACTTGACCCCCAGTCAAGTACGCTACCAGACTGCGCCACGCCCCGAATTAGGCTCTGGGCTTCGGTGACGTATCAGCTATTCAACAGCTCTTTCAGCTCGAGGAGCCCCTTACGGATATCCCGCAGACGATTGCGGACCTTCAGAGAGTCCCCCTTCGCACCGCCAGAATCCCTCCTCTGACCTTTATCGCTCAGCCGTCTGCGAGCACCCTCGATTGTATATCGCTCCCCCTTTAGCAGCTCCTTAATCCGGAGAACCGTCTTTACATCCCTCTCACTATACACACGCCTTCCGGCCCGGTTCTTTCGCGGGGTGAGCTCTCTGAATTCGGTCTCCCAGAACCGGAGAACATGCTGTTCGATGCCGGTTATCTGAGAGACCTGGCCTATCGAATAGTAGAGCCTGGGTATATCCTGTTCGGGCATAGGGTATAACCGCCTCCGATGTCGTTGCTAACCTCGGTATATTCTGTATTTCAAAGGTGGAATATAGCCGATTCACTGAGGTTTGGCAAGTGGTCGGTAAACAAAGACACACTGGCAAACCCGTCAACCCTGCCGAGCCTGCCGGACAGGAGTGTCCGGCCTACCTGGGGAAGAGCCTTCTCCAGATTACCGTGCCGCCGCTGAGGAAGTTGACCCCTCGCCGCAAGATCCTGCCCGTCCGGTAGCCTGTCCCTCGGTTGAGTCTCCTCCTGATCGACCGCACCGAGTCCCACCGGTAAACCGCATCCGCCGGCCACAGGGTGAAGCCTCCCGGAGAATTTGCCCGGTGCAGAACCGGCGTGACTGCGCCTCGATAGCCCGCCCGGAGGGCTGCCTCCAGAACCCGTATGTTGTATCGCCCGAATGGAAACGCCACCCAATCCACAGCCGCACCGAGTAGTTCCTGAAGGAACTCCCGGGAATCCGTCAGCTCCCGCTGCAGATGGCGGTCGTCCAGACCGATCAAGGATGTATGTGATATGGTGTGCGAACCGACCATCCAGCCTGCCGCATTTAGCTCCAGCAACATCTCACGGCTGAGGTGCCTGAATCGCCGACCGAGGAGTTGATGGTCCCAGGTGGCCCACTTTCCGATAAACCCGCTCGGCACAAAGACCGCCGCCCGAAATCCCAGCCGTTCAAACACCGGAAAGGCATAGCGGTGGATGCACTCGTAACCATCATCGAAGGCGAGCAGGAACCGGCGGTCGCAGCCGGAATGTTCCGCAGAATTCAAGCGAATATCACCGGGGAGAACCGTCCGCCAGCCAAGCTCAGCCAACATCTCCATCTGCTTACGAAACAAACCAGGTGGGGTCCAGGTAACGCCCACCTCCCAGGTTCCGGCGATCTTATGATACAGCAGTGCCGGCGGCAGACTGCGGCTATCTGCCGCTATGTCCGAAGCCCTCCTCACCGCGACCCGAGGGGGGAAGTTCTTCGGTTGGAAGCCACTCTACCCTCTCGCAACGGGTTATGACCAACTGGGCAATGCGGTCACCGGGACGGATGGTGAACGGCTCCCGGGAGAAGTTGGTCAACAACACCAGTATCTCGCCGCGGTAGTCGCTGTCGATGGTCCCGGGGGCGTTGATAATCCCCACATTATACTTGAGAGCCAGACCGCTGCGCGGCCGCACCTGCCCTTCGAGCCCATCCGGTATGGCTATGGCAATACCGGTCGGGACGGCTGAGGTTTCGCCCGGCTGTATGGTCAGACTCCTCTTCACCGCGGCGCTCAGGTCCAGCCCCGCAGCGCCGGGACTGGCATATCCTGGCAGCGGCAATCCCTCGCCGTGCAGCAGCCTCTTGACCGGGATCTGAAGCGTCAACTAAAGTCCGAGCGCCTCCTCAATCGGCGTAAACGGCAGGCCGAATGCCTCCGCCACGCCGTCCCATGTCACCTTGCCGTCAACCATATTGATGCCGGTCAGAATCTCACGGTTATCCATCGCCGCCTGTCGATACCCCCTGGCAGCTATCTGCGATACATAGGGCATAGTGGCGTTGGTCAGCGCAAGCGTCGAGGTCAGGGGAACCGCCCCCGGCATATTGGCCACACCATAGTGGACGACATCATCCACCACATATATAGGGTCAGTGTGAGTTGTGGGTCGGATGGTCTCGATGCAGCCGCCCTGGTCCACCGAAACATCCACAACCACCGAACGGGGCTTCATCAGCTTCAACATCTCGCGGGTGACCAATCGCGGCGCCTTGGCCCCCGGGATCAGCACCGCCCCAATCAACAGGTCGGCGCGGGCTATGCTGTCGCGGATGTTGCGTGGGTTTGACTTCAAGGTGTGAACATTCTTGGGCATAACGTCATCGAGGTATCGCAGCCGTTCGAGGTCGATGTCGAGTATCGTAACGCTGGCGCCCAACCCGGCTGCCATCTTGGCGGCATTTGTGCCGACAACCCCGCCGCCCAGGATCACAACTTCGCCCGGCAGCACCCCCGGCACACCTCCCAGGAGCACCCCGCGTCCCCCCATCCGCGCTTCGAGGTATTTGGCGCCCTCCTGAACCGCCATCCTGCCGGCAACCTCGCTCATCGGGATCAGCAGCGGCAACTCGCCGTTATCCCTGGTCACGGTCTCGTAGGTGATGGCGACACACCCGGTCTTCAGAACCCCGAGGGTCAGCTCCTCCGAAGCGGCAAAGTGGAAATAGGTAAATATCACCTGACCGGGACTGATATAGGGCCATTCCTGCGGCAGCGGCTCCTTGACCTTCACAATCATCTCACCCTGTCGCCAGACAGCTTCAGCCGAGGGGGTTATCTGAGCCCCGACCTGAGCGAACTCCTCATCGGTGAAGCCGCTGCCGAGACCGGCACCAGCCTCTACTATTACCTCATGCCCCTCCGCAACCAGGGTTTCCACCCCTGAGGGCGGCATCGCAACCCGGGCTTCAGCCTCCTTTATCTCCCTGGGAACCCCGATTATCATAGCTACTCCCTTTATTGTAACGGCAGTTGTGGTTATCTCAACTGTCCCTGACCATCAGGATCGGGTTTGAGACAGGCCCGACTATAAAAACATCTCTCAGTTTGGCCAGAGTATGGTGGTGAATATAGCCTTTCGGTCGAACTGGTCCCTGGCGACATTGCGGACATCCTCGGTGCTGACCGCATCTATCCGCGCAATGACCTCATCCAGGGAGAGCCATTTGGACGTGTAGATTTCCATTTTCGCCAGGCGGTGCATCCGGTTGGCGGGTGATTCCAGGCCTAATAGCAGGTTGCCCTTGAGCTGATCCTTGGTGCGCTGCAGCTCACGGGTGGATACGAGCTGACGGCTCAGGCGGGAGACCTCGCTCGATATCAGACTCAGGACCTTCTTCGCCTTCTGCGGTTCACAGCCGGCATATATACCGAACAGGCCGGTGTCGAAGTAGGTTTCAAGGAAGGTATAGACCGAGTAGGCCAGTCCGTGACGTTCGCGGATGCGCTGGAACAACCTTGAGCTCATCCCGCCGCCGAGCAGAGTGTGCAGAATCAGCAGCGGGTATTTGCGCGGATCGTTATAGGTAAAGGATCTACATCCCCAGCAGATATGGGCCTGCTGGGTGTTGGTATGAACGTCCTGCTGATGGCGGCCGGGGTCGGTCTCAGCCGGTGGATCCCGCGAAAGTTCCGGCGAGGAATGATCCCTGAAGCGACGCTCTATCATCCGAACCAGCCGGTTGTGCTCCAGGTTTCCCGAGGCCGCAACCACCACCCGTGAGCCGGTGTAACGTTTATCCCGGTAATCGATCAATTTGCTGCGATCGATGGCCTTCAGCGTCTCCCGTCTTCCCAGGATAGACCGGCCCATCGGGTGTCCGGGGTAGATCTGGTTGATGAAATGCTCGAAGACCCATTCGTCCGGGGTGTCCTCGAGGTTCTTAACCTCCTCGAAGATGATGGTTCGTTCCCGGTCCAACTCGTTAGGGTCATACAGGGAGTGCTGGATGATGTCGGAAAGGATATCGACTGCTCTGAGTAACTGCTGGTCGATGACCCGTGCGTGATAGCAGGTGACCTCCTTCGAGGTGAAGGCGTTCAGGTGCCCGCCGCGACCCTCTATCTGGCGGGCGATTGCCGCTGCGCTGCGCCGGGGTGTGCCCTTGAAGTTCATATGCTCGAGGAAGTGCGATATCCCAGAGAGCTCGTCCGGCTCGTCGCGGCTGCCGGTGTTAAGCCAGATGCCGATAGCCAGCGACCTGACGTGCGGCATCTTCTCGGTGACCACCCGCACCCCGTTGTCGAGCACCGTGCGCCGGTATATGCCGTCGTTACCGCTCATCATCGGTGTTTATGGTGCGGAGGATGACAGGTGATTCGGTCCTTTCATTCAAGATTTTATCATTGATAGGGCGTAGGCTGATCCATAAGGTTCGTGATCGTGTGCTCAATGCTTAATCCGCCTGCGGCGGATGACTGACATTCCTGTCGATCCTCCACGCTTCACGTTTACACAT
>MWJR01000035.1 GCA_002127415.1 Calditrichaeota bacterium AABM5.125.24 | reverse complement strand
ATCCTTACGTCAAGTATTCTTGGGAGTTTGTTGAAGTCTTTAGTAAGGGCGCTCTTAAAAAGGAGGGTTCTGGTAAAGAGTCCGATCTAACCGCTGATGAATTTAAGAAATGGACTTTTGGTTATTGGGCAATAGCACCGGAGCGACGAATGAAGGAGTTTGGGCACAGCGCGATGTTCCCTGAGGAATTGGTAAAAAGGCTGATTAAACTTTTTTCTTTCAAAGGTGACTACGTGCTTGATCCGTTCAACGGTGTAGGAACAACAACCTACGTAGCGAAGCTGTTGGAGCGGGAGTATCTTGGTATTGACATTTCACCAGAGTATTGTGATAAGGCAGAACAAAGACTTGGTGGTAGACTCCTTTGAAAACCAGTGAATTTGAGCGCGAGTTGCGTTCCGTTGTAAAGGAATACTCAGACTTGGTCTTACACTTGGACCGCCGGGCTCGTAGAAGCAAAAAGCGTGCTTATGGTGGGATTTTGCGGGCAGAAAAGGGAAGGCTTGTTGAGTCTATTAGTAAAAGGGTAGTGGAGATTGCCTGGATGTCTTTGGACGGTGCTCCGGAAAGAATATCATTACCGACCAAGAAACAGAAAATTCTCATACGCCAAGAATACATTGACCGCCTTCCTGACTCTGCAGTCAAGCGTTATATAGAAGAACACAAGAGTGAGTATTTCATAATGCACAGCAGTGATATTCATGTTGCAATAGATGGTGAATTCGTTCTTGCGATTGAATGTAAAGCATTTACAGAGAATGCGATGTTAAAGAGGATATTGGTCGACTGCTCCCTCCTTAAGCGGCTGCATCCAAATCTCAAGTTTGCTCTTTTACAATTGGAAAGCCAACTAGGCGGCGATTACTCTGAACTGAATGATGTAACTATAGGAAGCACATCAACTCATACACTGCTTTCATACTTTGACATTGATTTGGCTATAATAACATTGCTAAAAGGCGAACGAAAGGTTGACAAACCAATTCATAAGAAGGAATTTTACAAACCCCTTGAAATTGAAGGTGTAAATAATGCTATTGAGGTGATAAGGGAAATTCTGAAAGTTGTGATTTAAAAAACATAACCAAAACGAGTTAGAACATTCAGCGAGCAATATTTGTCTGATATCCTCATCGACGTCCGGGGTCTGAAGACCTACTTCCGCACCGAGGCCGGTCTTGCCAAGGCGGTGGACGGGGTTGACTTCGCAATCAAGAAAGGGGAGGTGTTCGGTATTGTCGGGGAGTCGGGCTGTGGCAAGTCTGTCACCGCCCTGTCACTGGTGCGCCTGATACCGAACCCACCAGGTGAAATAGTAGCTGGAGAGGTCATCTTCCAGGGGCGTGATCTGCTGAAGGTTCCCCTCGAGGAGATGTATAAGATACGCGGGCGAGAGATCGCGATGATCTTCCAGGAGCCGATGACCTCGCTGAACCCGGTCTTCACCGTCGGCATGCAGGTGCAGGAGATCATCCGCTATCATGAGTTCGTCAAAAAGGAGGGCGTCTTCGACCATGCCGTGCAGATGCTCGAGCAGGTCGGGATATCGGACGCCGCCCAGCGTATGAAGGACTATCCACACCAGTTCTCGGGCGGGATGCGTCAGCGAGTGATGATCGCAATGGCGCTGGCCTGCGACCCGGCGCTGCTGATCGCCGACGAGCCGAGCACCGCCCTCGACGTCACCATACAGGCCCAGATCCTCGACCTGATGCTGCAGCTCAAGGAGCGGCGGCCCGGCGCTGCCATAATGCTGATAACCCACGACCTGGCGGTCATCGCCGAGACCTGCGAGCGGGTGATTGTGATGTATGGTGGGGTCATTCAAGAGCAGGCGGACGTGGGCCCGCTGTTTGAAGAACCGATGCACCCTTACACACAAGGTCTTCTGAGGTCGCTGCCACGACCGGACCTGCAGCGTCAACACCGCCTCTTTACCATCCCGGGGGTAGTGCCCAGCATTATCGAACTTCCACCCGGCTGCAAGTTCTCGAACCGATGTGACCAGGTGATGGATATCTGCAGACGGAACGAACCTCGCCTGGAGGAGATCCGCCCCGGCAGATGGGTCAGATGCCACCTCTTCAGCCGGACCGGGAAGGAGTCCTCATAGTGAATAAAACCGGAAAACCGGTCATTCAGATTCGGGACCTCAAGGTTCATTTCCCCGTCTTTGGCGGCGTCTTCCTCGGCAAGGTTGCCGAAGTTAAGGCGGTCGATGGTATCTCGTTCGATCTTCTGGAAGGGGAGACCCTGGGGCTGGTCGGTGAGTCCGGATGCGGGAAGACCACTGTCGGCCGCGCCATTATCAATATCCTCCGCTCTACGGCCCCGGATGTCATTGTTGGAGGAGAGGTCCTGTTCCACACCGACAACGGGACGGTTGATGTCGCCAATATGAATAAGCGACGGATGCGTCACTACCGATCGATGGTGCAGATGATATTCCAGGACCCGTATGCCTCGCTGAACCCGAGGCTCACGGTGGCCAGGATCGTCGAGGAGCCGCTGCTCATCCATACGAAGATGAATAAGGCCCAGCGTGAGGAGCGGATCGGCTGGCTGCTGGAGAAGGTCGGGTTGGATCCGGAGCAGGCTCAGCGCTATCCGCACGAATTCTCCGGCGGTCAGCGCCAGCGTATCGGCATTGCGCGAGCGCTGGCGACCAATCCGAAGGTCATCATCGCCGACGAGCCGGTTTCGGCGCTGGACGTCTCCATCCAGGCGCAGGTGATCAACCAGCTCCAGGACCTGCAGGACGAGCTGGGGCTGACCTTCCTGTTCATCGCTCACGACCTGTCGGTGGTCGAGCATATCTCGCAGCGGATCGAGGTGATGTATCTCGGTCATATCGTCGAGATAGGGCCGTCGGATATGGTCTATAATGATCCTCGACACCCTTATACCAAGGCGCTGCTGTCGGCGGTGCCTCTGCCTGACCCGAAGGGTGCCGCCGGTCGTCAGCGCATCATACTGACCGGTGACGTGCCGACCCCGCTGCACAAGCCCTCCGGCTGCCCCTTCCGAACCCGCTGCCCTATTGCCAAACCCATCTGCGCCGAGCATCTTCCGCCGCTGGAGGACCACGGCGGCGGGAGGCTGGTCGCCTGCCCGTGGGTGAAGTAAGGACTTTGGGCTATCGAGGGGAGTGCCGACATTCCCCAGCTTTCGCTGGGGTAGGCTCTGTCGGCTATCCGCCGCAGGCGGATTAAGCCTGACACTTGAGTAATTACCCGTCAGGCGCCCTCGCCTGACGGCGCTCAAATCATTCGAGAGGCTGCAATGAATGTCAGCCAACAAATCCGGATATTAGTATCCGCTTTCCTGCTGCAATGCCCTGCACTTGCGGCTCAAACTCATGCCGGGATATACTCTCCCGACCTTGAGGTCACCCCACAGTCGTTTGAGATTGAGGTATTAGCCGGCACCGTTCACACCGATATTCTGGCGATCCACAACCCCGACGAGGAGATTGCCGCCTACCGGATCGAATGTAACGTCGAGGGGGAGATCCAGTGGCTGTCGGTAGATAACGGGGAGGGGCAGATTCCGCCCGGCGAGACGGTCAGACTGACCGTGACATTCGACGCGAGTGAGCTCGTCATAGGTGATTACCAGGGGACGATTGTGGTTCGGGGCGAGGGTGAGTTTGCGGTTGAGATACCTGTGAACCTGACCATCATCGAGCCCGAGTGGCGCGCGGAGCTCGATTTCCGAGGCGTGGTGGTCGAGCGCGACGATTGGCGGCCGCTGGAGATTGCCAACTGGAGGGACGAAGAGCTGACCATAAGCGGGGCGGAAAGCGACAACGAGGAGTTCTGGATTGAGGACTTCGACGAGCCGCGGGTCGTCCCACCCGGCCGGAGCGCTCACTTCCGCGTCTTCTGCAACGCCTCCGAGGAGGGGGAAACCAGCGCCACCGTCACCTTCGATACCGACCATCCTGAGCATGAAGAATATCGGTTACAGTGCAGCGCCTTTGCTGTTGTTCTCGGCGGGGCTGGAAGTATAACGCTGGAGAATAATGAGGAATATGAGATAAGCTTTTGGGTTGAGATTGAACAGCTTGAAGAACCGATCCGTTATGAAACGGGCGATGTGTTGGCAGAATTCGTTCCTCCCAGCGGCGGCGTCAATCATTGTAATCCAGGTATTGCATGGGATTGGGATAACAATTGGATGTGGATAACCGAGCTGGATGAGCCGTATCGGGTTGTGGCTGTCGAACCGGATTATAATTATGAGGAGTTTGAAGTAGTAGCACAGTTCGACGCCCCGGGCGGCTGTCTGGGTGCGGCCTGGATTGAAGGTGTGCTCTACATCGCCAGCGCTGATGACAGTCTGCTGTTCCGGTTCGACGCTGAGGGGCATAACCTCGGTGATATGAACCTGAACTTCCAACCGGCAGCCCTGACAGGTGACCACGAAGAGGAGTTGCTGTTTGTGATGGACGACGCCGGTGATAATGACATCCGTGTTATGGCTGAGGGTCAGGTGATTGGCTTTATCAGCAACTATCACGACTTTATCGACAGTCTGGAATCCCGCAGCATCTGCTGGGTGCCGGGTCACCTTGATGGTCAGTTGTGGATGAACAGTCCGGGTCACCTCTGGGAGCTTTTTGTTGACACAGACGAATGGCAAGTAATCGGAGTAGTTCAGGGCATGGCCACCTTCTCCACCAAGGCACTGGATGGTATCGGTCACGACGGCCGAAACCTTTGGCTTTCGAGCTTTGAAGAACCACAGATCCAGATAGTAGATGATGGTATTACTGAGATCTTCTGGATAATGGTTGAACCAATGGAGGGGTTAATAGGTCCCGGTGGAGATGTCGATATAATAATACAGGTAAATGCAGTTGGTCTCTTTACCGGTATATACGCAGCGGAGCTGACAATCTGGAGAGATGATTGGGATGAATCCTGGTTTCGGTGGGTCGCTGCCATTGAAATCGAGGAGGATCCTCCCAGGATATGGGTCGAACCACTTTCGCTCGACTTCAACTTCGGATATGACGAGGAACTTCAGCCAAACGAGGAACGTGCTGCTATTCTTACAATCGTGAACTGGGGCACCGGTTGCCTATATGTCGACCGTATAGATTTCAACCGCGATGAGTTCTATCTCGACTATTTCGACGGCCTCTTCGTTTTGTCTGGCGATTCCATCGATCTGTCAATCTGCTTTAATGGACCTGAGAACGGCGTCTATCCCGGCGTGATGACCATACACTCAAACTCGTCCATTCAGGAGGAGCTTCAGGTTCCTCTGCGCGCCGTGGTGGGGCCGTGTTCAGTCACTGAGAATGAACACCTCCCGCTCAAGTTCGGTATTACTCGAGTCAATCCAAATCCATTCAACAGCACGACAACGCTATCCTATAACCTGCCTCACAGTGCTCCGGTCTGGCTGGCCGTCTACGACCTTGCCGGACGCACGGTGGCAGAGCTGCCCCACGCTGCGCAGAGTGAAGGCCGCCACCGAGTCGTCATCGACGCCTCCACCTGGCCGTCAGGCATCTACCTGGTGAAGCTGGAATCGCTGGGGAAGGTTCGCACCGCCAAGGTTGTTTTGGTGAGATAGAAGATTACGAGCTGTTGTCAGCCATCTGCGACTGACAATGAGATATAGGTTGATGACACCGGAATGTGAAATGCCGTCAGGCGGAGACGCCTGACGGCGCTTGTTTTTGAGGCCTGAGTTCCGGAGATGGAACCTGAATCCTCAACCCTGACGGTCAAATCGGCACAGGTGAGACCTGCGGGCTTAATTTGCTTGCATCGGGATTGTGGAATAGGTATCTTGACCGCCAATAGTTGAGCTTCGATAAGGAGGTGTTCCTTGTCCTTTACCCCTGTGTTGATATTCTTCCTGGGCGGGGTCGGGATGGTGTTTGCAGCGTTGGTGGTAAGCCGGCTGTTGGCGCCCCACAGGCCAAACCCGCTCAAGAATACCACCTATGAATGCGGCGAGGAACCGGTCGGATCGCCGTGGCTCCGCTTCAATACCCGGTTCTACGTCATCGTCCTGATATTTCTGATCTTCGACGTCGAGGTGCTGTTCCTGTTTCCCTGGGCGGTGAACCTTCGTGAGTTGGGGTTGTTCGCCTGGGTCGATATGGCCATCTTCATCGCCATCCTGATGGTCGGGCTGGCTTATGTCTGGGGGAAGGGGGACCTCGAGTGGATCCGTCCCCGCGGCTCTTCGGCCGGTTCGGCAAAGGGTCGGTGAGATGGGGATCATCGAGGGGCGTTATGGCCCCAACGTCATCATCACCTCGGTTGACAAGCTCTTCAACTGGTCGCGTTCGCGTTCACTCTGGCCGATAACCTTCGGACTTGCCTGCTGCGCCATCGAAATGATGGCCACCTCCGCCTCGCGCTTTGACCTGGACCGCTTCGGTATCTTCTTCCGCCCCACCCCCAGACAGTCGGATTGTATGCTGGTTTCCGGAACCGTCACCATCAAGATGGCCGAGCGGATCCGCCGGCTTTACGAGCAGATGGCCGAGCCCCGCTATGTCATATCGATGGGCTCCTGTGCCAATTCCGGCGGGCCTTACTGGGAATACGGTTATCACGTGCTCAAGGGGGTGGATCTGATTTTCCCGGTCGATGTCTATATCCCCGGCTGTCCTCCGCGCCCGGAGGCGCTCATCGACGGCTTCCTCAAGCTGAGGGAGAAGATCGAGGCGGAGACCATTGTCAGGAAGGCATAAAATTCAAGAACGCTTGAATTACAGTGTTATTAAGGGGGGGCATTTTATAGTTGACATTGATCCGGCAGCTGCCGGACTGTCATTCCGACGCAGAGCCTGCCCCGGACTTGA
>MWJR01000016.1 GCA_002127415.1 Calditrichaeota bacterium AABM5.125.24 | reverse complement strand
TGCGCCCGTAAAAACAATAACTTGAATGGCGGACGGGGGCGTCCGCCTTGCCAAATCTTGCATTCTCGGACAGACTGGAAAGTGTGGATCCAGCCGTCCGGCATATGCTTGCAATAAAAGATATCGGTCTGCATACATAAAAAGGGTTATTATAAACATTACACTCTGACGTAATGTCGCCTGATGGTGCAATAGCTCAGGGCCTTACCCCATTCCCGAGCCGCTTCGTCCTGATAGATTGTCATCGCGCCTTCAGGTTATGCTTAAACCCGCAAGACGGCCCCGTAACCATTTTTCGTGGATACCCTTGTAGCGGGGCCGTGGGCATTGAGTAACGGGGCGGTGGAACCATCCACCGCCCCGTTGCTCTTCTCATCCAATCTCATCGACCTCCCCCATCCATATACCACGCCAATCCTCACAATCCATGGCGCTTCCATATAGATAACTGTGCAGATTTACATATTGATTGATTTAAGTAAAGTCATTGTATTTATTTAATTTAATTTAAAATAATTAACATATTAAGGGGTGCAGATTCTAGTTGTGGTGTCAGGTGCCGACGCGTGGGAGGGTTAAACCTGCAGTCTTTGATATCCAGTGGCGGCAGGTTGCCGTCCTGGCAGATGATTACCGTCAAGCAGGCCAGCACCGGATCACCTGGACGCCTCTGGGTTTAACAAGTGGTCCGTATCTACTGAAACTCACACATCAAGTGGAAAGCATATCCGGGCGAATTTTCTACATCAAGTAAACCACAATCCAAATGGCCAATCTATCAGAAGAATGCCGCCTCGCGGTATTCGCCGAATGCGCCCTTCAGCACATCGACCATCTCGCCGAGGGTCACGTAGGCGTGTGCGCAATCTATCAGGCACGGCATCAGGTTCTCGTCCGACCGTGCTGCATCAGCCAACCTGTCCAGCATTCGGCTAACCTCTTTCCGGTCGCGCTTTCGTCGCACTTCCTTCAGGTTGGCTATCTGTCGCTCGGCCACTTCGGGGGTGATCCTCAGTATCGGGATGTCAATCCGCTCGTCCGGGTCGATGTATCCGTTGACCCCGACCTGGATCCTCTTGCCCGACTCCAGCTCCAGCTGATGACGGTAGGCGGCGCGGGCGATCTCCCGCTGGAAGAAGCCGTTCTCAATGGCTGGAATGACCCCGCCGTGCTCGTCTATCCGCTCGAAGTATTCCTCGGCCTCGGCCTCCATCCTGTCGGTGAGCTGCTCGATGAAGTATGACCCGCCCAGCGGATCGATGGTGTTGGCCACGCCGGTCTCGCAGGCGATAATCTGCTGGCTGCGGAGCGCGATCTTGGCCGCCTTGTCGGAGGGCAGTGCCAGGGTCTCGTCCATCGAGTTGGTGTGCAGCGACTGGGTCCCACCGAGCACTCCGGCCAGCGCCTCAAGGGCGGTGCGGACGATGTTGTTCTCCGGCTGCTGGGCGGTCAGGCTGCAACCTGCGGTCTGGGTGTGGAAGCGGAGCAGCCAGCTTCGCGTGTTCTCAGCGTTGTATTTGTCGCGCATCTTCCGGGCCCAGATCCGGCGTGCAGCGCGATACTTGCAGATCTCCTCGAAGAAGTCCAGATGAGCGTTGAAGAAGAATGACAGCCTGGGCGCAAACTCGTCTATCCTCAGACCCCGCTCGAGGGCTGCATCGACGTATGCCATACCGTCGGCCAGGGTGAAGGCCAGCTCCTGAACCGCGGTCGAGCCGGCCTCGCGGATGTGATAACCGGATATCGATATGGTGTTCCATTCGGGCATCTCAAGGGTGCCGAACTCGATGGTATCCACCTCCAGGCGCATAGAGGGGTTGGGGGGAAAGATGTATTCCTTCTGGGCGATGTATTCCTTCAGAATGTCGTTTTGGATGGTGCCGCGCAGCTTACTCCGGTCGGCGCCCTGGTTCTCGGCGGCGGCGATGTAAAATGCCCACAATATCGCTGCCGGGCTGTTGATGGTCATCGATGTCGACACCTTTTCGAGCTCGATCCCGTCGAACAGGGTCTCCATATCGCGCAGTGAACAGACTGCCACTCCGCACTTGCCGACCTCACCCTCGCACCACGGGTCGTCGGAGTCGCGTCCCATCAGGGTCGGCAGGTCGAAGGCGACCGATAGTCCGGTCTGGCCGGACTCGAGCAGGAACTTCAAACGACGGTTGGTCTGCTCCGGCGTGGCGAAGCCGCTGAACATACGCATCGTCCACAGCCGTCCGCGGAACATCGTGGGATGGATGCCGCGAGTGTAGGGATACTGGCCGGGATAACCGAGCTTTGCCTCCGGGTCCCAATCCTGGATGTCGCGCTGAGTCACCATCGGTGGAACCTCTGCCGAGGAGATGGTGGTGAACAGGACATTATCGCGCAGCTTGCCGGATTTGAACTCATCCTGCCAGCGTCGGTAGCTGTCGGTGCGGTTAGGTTTCTTCTCAACCATCTACATCACCTCTTGGAAAGAAATTTCCTATCAGCTCCAGAGCCGCCTCCTTAACCGGCAGACCGCTCTGGACAGCGCGTTCGACCTGTTCCTGGGGCACCGTATCCCACAGCTTCCTGACGATGGCATCCTGCGCTGCGCGGCGGATGCGCCTCGAACGCTGCTCGGATCGACGATGTTCAAGATCGCCGTTCCCTTTTATCCGCTGGAAGTATTCTTCAAGCCAATCGCGCAGATCTGACATCCCTTCACCGGTAGTGGCCACTGTAGCCAGGATATGGGGGCGATTTCTCTCAGCCTTCATCCCGAGAACGGTCTCCAGGTCGAGGATGAATCTGTCCGCTCCCCTCATATCCTTTTTATTAACCACAAACAGGTCAGCGATCTCCATCAGCCCGGCCTTCATCGCCTGGATGCCGTCTCCGGAGCCGGGGTCGAAGACGACAACCGTGGCGTCGCAGGCTCCGGCTATGTCCACCTCGGACTGGCCGACCCCGACCGTCTCAATGATGATGCGGTCGAAGCCGAAGGCATCCAGCAGGTCTGCCGCGTCAGCCGCGCTGGCAGCCAGTCCCCCCGATGCGCCTCGGGTGGCAAGGCTGCGGATGAAGACCCCGTCATCCATAGCCAGATCCGACATACGCACCCGGTCGCCCAGCAGGGCTCCGCCGGTGAAGGGGCTGCTCGGATCGACGGCGATGACACCGACGGTCACATCCCGCTGGCGGTAATGTCCGGTGAGCTGGTTGATGAGGGTGCTCTTGCCGGCGCCTAAGGGGCCGGTGATGCCGATACGGAAGGCCTCCCTCACCGGACGGCAGTCCTTGACCTGTGGCAGTGTCTCACCCGGTTCAAGCCGGTCGAGGCGGCTCAGAAGTCGCGAGAGCTCGTGGCGGCGCTGGGGATCCATTTATGATTGTCGATTGTCAATTTTAATTGTCAGTAGGGCGGGACTCCGTGCCCGCTACAATTCAGGGCAACGGCCAGCCCGGAATTACTCTGTCGATCTCCCTCATTATCCGGATGGTCTCGGCTATCGCCTTGACCACCTTCTTGTAATGTTCAATATCATCGCCGGACAGCATCCTTCCCCGCCGATCTTTAAGCCACTTCTGACAGACCTGATAGCCGCCAATATGAAACTGCCAAACCTCGGGGGGCACGCCGTCGAAGTGTTGACCACCCCCCCTGTTATCCCCGCCCCCAGCTTTCGCTGGGGCAGGTCCTGCAATAGCAGGGGGGGAGCCCATACTTCCCCCCCTTCTATCTGAAGGGGGGGAGTAAGGGGGGGTTGCTTCCTTATTAATATACACCCTCCCTCTCTTCAACGCCTCTCCCGTCAACAGATCCTTCTCCCCCGGCGCTACGAACTTCGGAAAGCCCCTATCTACAAGATGACTGCCGCGAACAGGATAGCTGATTCCGGTATCGTGAAGAAGTTCGGAATTCAAAAGATGAAGGTCGATCAATTCACCGCCCAGATGAGTTAGAGCATCAAAGAGTTCCCGGTCGCTGGTGATGGGGATGCGGGGGAAGTCAAGGCGGAGGAACTCATAATATCTTTCACGATAATTATGTGAATAAAATATTGAATAAATATATTTTAGTATTTTATAAACATCTATTTTATCATTTAAAATATTCTTGTAATTCTTTACAAAACGAGACGATAAATTATAATCATTTGCATAACTTGGGTAAAGATATGTGCTTGAACATGTGTTGGATGCCATTAGAGAACCGTTTACTATACCAGTAGAGACAAAACCATATCCGAAATTATCATATTTAACAATTCTGGAGGCAATTATACCAATATTCTCAATTTCAATCATATGCCTCATCAGCTTGGGGCGGGGTCGGCAGTGTAATCCATGTGTTCTTCCAGAATAGAATGTATAACGAATGTCAAATGGTCGGCACAGAATTGGGACTATCAGCTCGTCTTTAATTCCGTGTTCTTCAACATCTTTCTGAGCCCATTCTATTTCCCAATCACTTGAATCCTTCCCCAGTTCAAACCTTTCCCTCGCCTCTTCCTTCTCCAGACGGACGAACTCCTCCAGCCGCTCCTTCAGCTCTTCCTTTGTGAATGCGATGGTGAGGTTGTCGCGTGCGGTGACGATGCCGACCGAGTGAACCGGCATAATGTCCGTTATGGAAGGATAAGAATAGTATTCGTCTCGAAGAGAGGTGTCCTGCGGGATAAATAGATAGAAAGGTGAGGATGGGTCAAGCGTTTGCCATTCGGTGGATTTAATGTCATTTTCCTCCAGCCATCTATCCTTGCCCGCCTGCATACCCCAGAGGTCGGCGTAGTGTATACCCCCCCTTGTATCCCCCCCTGCAATAGCAGGGGGGGCATTCAGTTTACCTCCCCTGCTATCTGAAGGGGGGGTTGTATTCCGAATGAATATACCAATCGCCACCCCTTGCTGAATGTCAAAGACGTTCTCATCCTTTGAGCCATCCGGACAGCGCTCCCTCTTTTTTGCGTTGCCGTGCAGGTTCAGGATATAGATATCGTCAAAGCTCTTCATCAGCTTCTGCCGCATTCCTCGGAATGTGGGATTATCGAGGTAGGCGTGGTTGGTGATGAAGGCGAGAACCCCCGCGCCGGTTTGTTCGATGCGCCACTGGCCGAAGCGGATGAACTTGACATAGTCGTCCTGCAGCCACTTGGGATTTCTCTCGCCGAGGGGAAGTCCATCAACCCATTTATAGTCATCCACAAGCTTCTCAATCCAGAGCCTGCTCATGCCCCGCTCGCTTTTCGTGGCAGAGTGTCCCGAATAGGGCGGATTGCCGAGAACGACCATAATCGGCAGTTTGCCCTTGATGTCGGCGGCGGCGTTGGCCTCGTCAGATATAAACCTGCTGAACGGTATCGTCTGACCGATGGCTTTGGTGGGCTCCAGGCTGTTGGTAAGGTAGATGCCGAGGCGGTCCACTCCAGAAAGGTCACATGCCCACAGCCTGCGTTGCGCTTCGGTCATATCTCGCGCCTCAAGCTCCATTTCAATCTTGAGGTGCGCCACCGCGTAGGGCGCCATCATCAGCTCAAAACCGAACAGGCGTGGCAGTAAATTATCGCGGACGTATTCCGACCATTGCCCGGCATTGTTTCTCTCGGCGAAGAGGTCGCGAATGTGAATCACTACTCTGTAGAGGAATGACCCCGTGCCGCAGGCAGGATCGAGAACAAGGACGCGGTGTAACGCATCCCTGTCTCCGGAAATGCGCGAACTGTCCGCCAGTCCATCCCGGCAGCCGAATCTTTCTTTTAACATCGTATCAACCGAGCGCACGATGTAAGAGATGACTGATGAGGGTGTATAATAAACACCGCGTCGTTCTCGCTCCTCTGGATCATAGGCTGCGAGGAAGGTTTCATAGAAATGAAATATTGGGTCTTCCTGTCTTTCGCCACGTCCAAAATCCTCAAGAACGGAACTCATGTCGGTTTTTGAAAGCAGTCCGGCAAAGTCCAAGATATAACCCGCGAAGGGTTCTCTCTCCAGATCGGGTCCTGATATGAGGTGAAATATATTTCGCAGAAAGGGGTTGGTCCGGGGAATGTTGTGCGCGGCATCGGATAATCTAAAACTGCCCGTCATTTGATTGTATCTTGCGGCGAACAACCCGTAGGCAAGCGTTTGCGCGAACATATTAGCGAATTGCCTTACCTCAAGATGTCGAATTATCGTGTCCTTGAAGGAATCAAAGAGCTCGGTCAGGTTCTGTGACGCAAGCTTCTTTTCAAACGCTTTCTGAACAATATCTCTGATACTCTTGGTGATGCGCGCCATCCTGGCGGTCAAATCCGAGGCTCGACCGACAGGTTTAGGAGAATGGGAAAGGAAGGACTCAAGCAGTTCGGTAACGGATGATTTCGCCTTACGGTCAATATTGATTTCTCTTTTTCCGGCTGTCATCGTGCCGAGTGAAGCAACAGCGCGGCGTTCACCCTCTACAAACCAGCGGAATTCGAGATAGTTGGTCAGGACAAGATTATCCAATCCCTCCTTATAGCGCTTGATCTGTTCATCCTGCTCCCACCTATCAAGAGGGGCTCCGATATCTTTAGTTTCCACATATCCTATGCTCAGCGGTTCGTCATCTTCTTCAAGGAATACCTGAAAGTCGGGGGCTCCGCAATCGACGCGTTTTGGTTCATTGACAGCGTTCACTTTTCCGCGGAGTGACTCCATAAAGGTCTTCAACGCGGGTCTGAAACTGTGCTCGGTGGTGTGTCCAACGCTGAATTCCCTCGTGAGGGCTTTATGATATTCACTGATTGGTGAGGTAACCATTAGCTATTAAGGGGTGCAATTTAATCTTGTATTATGATCAATGTCGACTGGGTGGCCTGTCCAGCTCGCTGGACAGGTTTATCATATCGCCACTCGGTAAAGCAATACCCATTACA
>MWJR01000026.1 GCA_002127415.1 Calditrichaeota bacterium AABM5.125.24 | reverse complement strand
CTGCCTTCGCAGGGACAGGCGCAGGGGCATGCTTCGCCGGTATGAAAGAATACCACTATAAAATGCACCCCGTAATAATAACCTATGAAATTACTCTTCCTCGGCACGGCTCAGGACGGTGGAGTCCCCCAGGTCGGATGCAGCTGCGCCAACTGTTCCACCGTCCGAAGGTCCGCCGCCTCAATCGCTCTGATTGAGGACAAAGACGCGCTTATCATAGATGTCACCCCGGATTTCAGGTGGCAGTATCACAGGCTTGCCGGGCGTTTCGGGGTTGACATATCAGCGGCATATCTTACCCACGCCCACTGGGGACATTACGGCGGGCTGATGTTGTTCGGCAGGGAGGGATGGAACTGTGACAAACTGCCCCTCTATCTTACCCGGCGGTTTCACGATTTCCTGGCCTCAAATGAGCCGTTCAGCGAGCTGTTTCAGTCGGGCAACCTGGTTGCGCACATCCTGGCGGAGAAGGTCGAGACCGTGCACGGTATAAAACCTGTGGTGGTTCCGCACCGGGATGAGTATTCGGATACGGTGGGCCTCTTAATCGATCTGAACGGCAGGAAGTTTTTTTATCTGCCCTGTGTTGATAGACTGAATACAGACATTCACAATATCATCAGGTCGTGCGATGTTTCAATAATTGACGGCACATTTTATGACGAGAGCGAATTGCCACATCGAGATATGTCCAAAATCCCTCATCCACGTGTCAGAGACTGCATAAGAGAATTCTCCGACATCGCTGACAGGATTATCTTCACTCATCTGAATCACACCAATCCACTCTGTGAGCCGGAGGGTGAAGAGTTGATGCGGTTACTTGACAGGGGGTTTCGCGTGGCAAACGATGGGGATGTGTTGGAATAAGCCCCGATTACTACAAGGATAGCCAGTTCCTCAGTTCCAACAGTTCTTTCTGCTGGCTGACAAATGACTGTATCCCCTGGTCCCGATGCAGAATCCGCCATACTGCCCGATTGTGTCTCAAAATCAGGTCCTTGAATCGAACCAGGTAGAGAAGAAGAATAAGAGGGGAGTTCGTCGATGTATTATACATTCGGGACATCTCAGTCCGGGATGGAAAAACGCGCTTAAGAAAGATCACCGCCTTGTTGTAAGGACGGTTGACATTCCACATCTGCGCTATATGTTCGGAAAGTAACGGATAAGCTTTTCTATAGCCAAATATCTGTTCCACAGCCAAGTTTAAGGTTTGTCTGTTATAATTACCCGGTCTGAGTGAATCAAGAACCTCATCCCGGATATGAACATCGAGCAGCTCCCTGGAAAGAAGTAGTGTCAGGAAAACGCATTTGTCAATCTTCCACTCTCGCGAACGATGGATAACCGTTTCCCACTGAATTTGAGATCCGTAGTGGTCGAGGATAATTGAAATGTCGTAAAGCGACCTTAATCCATACAGGCAGAACAGATGTTTGGATGTGTGATAGCATTGATACAGTAACAGGTCTTCGATGGACAGAACCGACACCTCAACGTTGACAATAATCTCCCGGCGAGCCCTCCGCCACAATCCCTCAATATCTATCTTTAAGGGGCTGCCCGGGCGGATAAGATGCCAGTGCAATTCCATCAATACGGTATTCTGAGATGAATAATAGACCAGGTGGAACCGGTCTTTTCTGTCCCTTTTGTAGTCACCTTGAGTGCTGTAACCCAGTTCGGACAGAATTTTTTCCGCTCTCGTTATGTCACTTTCCCTGATGAGAAGATCGACATCCATCATAGGTCTGAGGGCGGCGCGGCGGTAAATAATCTCCCCAAGATGGGCTCCCTTCAATACGATGACCGGAATACCCACACCCCGCAATTTCCCCAGCACTTTTTCAAGTTCCGATGACAGATACAGGTTTCTGGCTGAACTGCAGAGATATTCATTCCGCAGTCGCCGCATAACATCATATGGTATATCTGCACCGGCATCGAGATTCTTCACAATGTAGTATAGCAGAGGTGCGACATCGTGCCTCTTCGATTGCTCGACGATCTTATCCCAGTCGGAAGATGTCAACTGTTGGATCCCGGACAATTTTGCATCGTCGGGCTGGACCGCCAGGCAATGGAGCAGTAACTCCTCTTCTCTGGTCATCTACAATATCTTGTTGCAGTTGGATGATCTGGAATTTACTGGGGGAGGGATTTCAGGTCGAGAATCAGACGAAAAGGCCGGCGTATCTCCCACTGTTTACGACCCGCCGGACGACGCCCCACCGGGAACCGCCCCAGGACAAGTTGCAACTCGGTCCCTTCAGGTCGCTTGAAGGAGAATACCCGCGGATTCAGTCGTCGGGGCAACAGTCTTCTGAATGCTCCCGTGCTGGAGAGCCGATGATAGGTGGGATGGAAAAGCGCGGACACCCTTTTATCTACCACTCTCAGTAAGTTGGCTCTTCCTGTTAATGCGCTCAGTTGTCCTATTATACCCCCATATATGCGTCGTCGCCGGTTGCCTCTATGGACATAATGCACACTCCCGATTATGTCATTCGGCTGGAGTAAATAGGGATCGACCTTTCTGTTGGCGTCGCCGCGGGTTCTGATGCCGTTTGTGTCGGCGGACATTACGCGGTGAGTGACTTTTCGGTCCGAACCGGGAACCTGAAAGACAATTATATCCCCGCGACGAAGCTTTCCGCCGCGGTAGGGGGTGATATAAAGCAGATCCGGCCCCACAAGTGTCGGTTTCATACTGGGACCGGTGTAGATTAGCCTCCTTGTTGAATTGACTGACAAATTAGACGACCCTCCCAATCTCATCCCAGAACCTGCCGTTAGCCTTCACCCGCAGGATATAAGCCGTAACCGCCATGGCAAGCAGGCACGCATTGTCAAACAGCGCTTTCCTCCGTCTCCGCGCTGTTTCAGGGCCCAGGCCCCGCCATCCTTTGCTGCAGACCTCCATCGCCGACTGGTTGATGAGCATAGCTGCCTGCCCCGGACCTATCGGAACGGCTTCATCGGCTTCAGCCTGCTCGAGGAAGAAGATGGCTGACACCGGAAGATGCTGCTCTACGTTCCAGGTCCGCTCGGATCTTCGCCACAGGTAGTCGCTCCAGGTCGGGAACGGATGGGCCTGCCAGCGGTCCTGAGCGTCGCGCACAACCAGCGTCTCATCGTCACACAGGGACCGCCAGGGTGGAGGCAGGTGCTGGCAGCAGGTGGACTTTCCGCTGTCTCCTGGTCCCGCCAGGATGATACCCAGCCCATCCCTCTCAACAAGTGCGGCATGCAGCGGGATACCTCCAGTGATCCGGGTTCTTTCATAGATGGGAAGAAGCGCCTGCCACATCCGTAAGATCTCCAGTTCAGGCTCCCCTGTTTCACCGATCTCGCAGATTATGTCCGGCACATCGCGGTGTGACCAGAGCCTGAGGATCCGGTGGTCAAAAGCCTTCCAGTCTTGCCTGGGAAGTGTCATCTGTAAAGGTGGGTCGAGGCCTGAAGTTGGATCGAAGCGGTTATCATTTTGTCCTCCTTCACGGATGAAAATCAGCCTCGGATGACCATTGAGCTGCTGAGCCTTAAGCCCCATTATTGAGCTCAGCCTCTCAACCCATCCTCTCACCTCTTCACTGCCGATGATGTTCCATCCCTGGCCGTTGGCGAGCTGCATGCCGTAGCCGGAAGCACCATTGACATTATGCATGTCTTATCACTGAAAGTGTTTGCAGACGCAATACCGCAGGTATTCGGGAGCGGGTTGAATTACTGCGGCCCACCCACAGCGGATCCGATGGTGCATTGAGCGGCACTCCCGCCGCTCAGGCAGGTTTCTCCTGGCGCACTGCTTCCATTCATGCATTGCTGACCGTGTCCGGTGTCCAACTCCTTCAGCTCCGGTTTCTCGTATTCCATTTTGTCCATATCTTTCCCTCCTGTATGGTGGTTCTGTTACCCCACGCTTTAATCTGTAAGGGTAGCAGGGCTTTTCTCAAGTGAAGCCGTGGTCGAGACAATCAAGATTGTTTTATTCTACGAATTTCGGCGTCTCTGTGACGGTGTTCATCTGTTTCGGAATTATTCGTGTTTCGGGAAACAGACCGTGCCTTCGCGCTTCCTCACAATACCAGAATGACGCCCACAAATTCCTGCTGTTGTAATAGTTCTGAGCGATGCAGCTTCCCAGGCAGATCCTCTTCATCAGACAATCGCCGCAGATGCCCTCAAGACGGTGGGGAAGTCCATCTCTCAGTTCATTGATTACCGGTGTATTACTCCAGATATAATCCAGGCGATCTTCAGCGGAATGTCCGTATATGAGTTCAGGCACAGCCTCTCCAATACCGCACATAGCGTATGAACCGTCAGCCAGCACGCCCAAAATACCCAATATGCCGCAGACGCCGCATCCATCCCCGTTGTTGCCGAACATCTTTCCCAGCGGGTGGAAAGCCATAGGGTGGCTGTAATGGATACGCACGCCGGATGAAGCTGAGAGCTCCCTTTCCACCCACATCCCCAGTTCCACCAGCTCTTCCACCGTCAGCGTCTCTCCGGCTTCGTGCATCTTCACCCCTCTGGCAGTGGGCTGCACGATATTGAATTTGACCGATCCTGCGCCTGACTCTTCAGCCAGTCGAACCATTGCCTCCAGTTGATCCCTGTTGTGGCGCATAATGGTCATAATAATCTGAGGCCTGATGCCGGCTTCCACCAGATTCCGGATCCCATCCAGAGCTGCCTTAAAGCAACCCTCCACACCCCGCACCCATTCGTGGGTCCCAGCTTCCGCGCCATCCAGGCTCACCGCAATGAATGGGTTTTTACAGGTCGCCATTTCTCTGGTCAGTTCGGGCGTGCAAAGAACCCCGTTGGTCTCTACTGAAAGGCGGAGCTCCTCGTGTCGGACAACTTCCAGTATCTCGAAGATATGAGGATGAAGCAGCGGTTCACCACCGGTCAACTTGACGCCGGAGAGCCCCAGCGGTTTCGCCTGCTCAATTATTGATCGAAACAGATCCAGAGAAAGTGAAGGATAGATATGCTCTTCTGTCTGATATTTCGGTTGTATCCAGCAGTGACGGCAGCGAAGGTTGCAACCCTCCGTCAGGTAAAAGTAGATCTGACGCAGGGAATATTGTTGTTCCCCGTTTCGGTTCCTGTCAACGATTCTCGATGGCCGGGTATCTACCATTGTCCATTTAACTTCTTCTGTTCATTGAATTTCTTCTTCGTAGGATGGGTGAAGTGAAACGAAACCCATCATTTTGTGTATCTATCAGTTCCTCATCCGGGAGTTTCCCCCCTTCATCGAGAAATCGCCTCAGGCAGGCGTCGGGGCTGGGATGATCCACCTCGCCAAGTATGTTGTAAGCCAGAGCGGGGCAGTTCCCGGTGCAGTAGTTTATATACTCGCATCCCTGACAGTATTCGAAATCGCTGAGTGGTATATTGTGCCGTTCTCTGAACTTATTGAGTTCCGGATGGTGCTGCCAGACCTCTTCTAAGTCATCCTTGTTGATCCGACCCAACTCGATATGGCTGATCTGGAGGCAGGGAACTATTATCCCGTCAGCCCGCACGGCAATCTTACTCATCGGTCCGCCACAGCCGGTGAGATAACCCCGACCCGGTGTATGTCCTTTTCCCTCGCGATTGGCTCGTTCCATCAGTAGCCACTGTCTGCCGGTTGCCAGTGGACCTGCCAGAGCCCCGATCCGACCATTATATTTCTTATTGAGTTCCAGGAGTGTCTTCATCGCATAGGCGTATTCCTCAACGGTCAGCTCGACCTGCTCGGCATTCTGCCGGCAAAGTCCCATATATGAGGCGGAGTTGGTGGAGAATCCGGGAAGCCCGACCTCTTCCAGCAGCAGCCTGGCAACATCAGCGAGATCTCTGACATTCTGTCTGTGGATCGTGACCCGGACCGGGACTGCGAGATGATGCCTTCTGAGAGCCTCGATTCCCTTCATTGCCTTGAGGAAGCTTCCATTCCCCCGGAAGGAGTCATGGGTTATCGGGATTGAGCCGTCGATTGAAACCTGCACTCCGTCACAGCGTCCGGTTGAGGCCAGGAAAGCCGCCATATCATCAGTGATCAACGTCCCGTTACTGAGGATATTGAATCTCATCCGATTGCGGACAATTCCCTCGATAAGTTCCTGCAGATCCTCCCTGATAAAGGTCTCGCCACCTTCAAGCGTAACATTCATAACCGAGCAGCGATTCAACTCCTCAAAGAACATCAGCCATTCCTCCCTGGGCAGATCATGACCCGCATCGCCGGCGCTTGTGAAATGGCTGCAGTATCTACACCTCAGGTTGCATCTGTTTGTTATCGCCAGATCCACAGATCTGGGCGTCCGCATAATCCTCATATCTGTTCAGACCTGCTGAACTTCGTATCCCGCATACCCTTTCTCTACCAGCTCCTGAATGAACTCCCTGATATGGTCCTCAGCCGCCTCCGGCACGTTGTTGCAGTTCTCTTGCAGCTCTTTATGGATATCGTCAACCGTGCGTTGGCCATCCAGCCGCTTCCAGATAAATACGCTCACCGGATTGATGCCGAAGGCTTTGCCTGTATCCGGATCAAAGAGGATTGCCCAGTCGTCAAACTCCTCGCGGAGCACTATCCCGGGATTGGCCAGGGGTCGATCGCTGGGTGACATAGCCTTATCTGTCTCCTTATGATACTGAAAAACCTGTTCCTGTATAGACGAATATAGCATTCAATACCTCTATTGTCAAGTATGAATGAGAAGGCGGCAACGTGGTAATTCGGGCTTATTAATCAGGGCGCTTTATTGTAGACACTTGTCGGACCGGCGAAGCAGTCTGTCCGAGAATTGCTTTTGGGTTGCTCTGCGGCAAGGCGCACGCCCTCGTGCGCCCGTCCAAACAATAACTTGAAT
>MWJR01000208.1 GCA_002127415.1 Calditrichaeota bacterium AABM5.125.24 | reverse complement strand
AAATCGTTCATGGATCAACCAACCATTGTGCAGTCAGTATGTGCTACATAGGAAAATAACTTCGGGAAACACTATAATAGGTAGTATGCGTCATTATAATTTTAGGATGGAGGTTCCTTGAGTCTGCACCTGGACTACACGGCGACGCTCGCTGAGGCTGTCGGTGAGCAAAATGGGATACGGCAAAGTGAACTTGAAAGTCTTCGTAGGACATTTGAGGATACCCGGAGCGACCTTATTCGCCGCCATTCATCCGGCGAGCTGCCGTTCTGGGACCTGCCGTTCGACCGGGAGACGATCTCAGCCGTCGATTCCTTTGCAACCCGAGCCAGGGAACGGTTTGACAGTTTCGCCCTGCTCGGCATCGGTGGGTCTGCGCTTGGGCCCATGGCGCTTCACGGGGCCCTGAACCATCCCCAGCACAACCTGCTTACAGGTGAGAGGCGGAACGGTTGCCGCTTCTTCTGCCCCGACAACGTGGACCCGGACCTGATAGGGGCTGTCCTGGACGTGGTCGATCCTGCCGATACCCTGTTCAACGTGGTAACCAAGTCAGGCGGCACAGCCGAGACTGTGGCCCAGTTCCTGATTATAGTTGACCACCTGCGGAGCCGCCTCGGTCGGAACTGGCGCGAGCACCTGGTAGTGACCACTGACCCTGAACGAGGCTTCCTGCGCGAGTTCGCCCGGCGCAAACAGCTTCAGACTTTCTCCATTCATCCTGACGTGGGGGGGAGATTTACGGTTCTTACCCCGGTGGGACTGCTGCCAGCCGCAATGACGGGAATAGACATTCAGGCGCTCTGTGCCGGTGCCGCAGCTCTCAGGGAGGTCAGCTTCAACCAACAATTCGATGAGAACCCCGCTGCCCTGTTCGCCGGGTTGCTCTACCTGGCTCAAACTGCCAAAGGACGCCCCATCCAGATAATGTTCGCCTATTCAAACCGGCTGTATCCCCTGGCCGACTGGTTCCGGCAGCTCTGGGCCGAGTCGCTGGGCAAGCGGTTTTCGATTGATGGGAGCGAGCTCTTCACCGGCCCGACCCCGGTCAAGGCTGTCGGCGCCACCGACCAGCATTCTCAGGTGCAGCTTTACGTCGAGGGGCCGCAGGATAAGGTCGTTGTATTCCTCGGCGCGAGGCAATTCGGACGCCAGCTCCCGATACCTCGGCTGGGGATGGAAGCCCCTGAAACCGGCTATCTCGAAGGCGCCGACTTAGGGGAGCTGTTGAACGCCGAACGCCGCGCCACCGCCTATGCCCTGACTCGGGCCGGCCGCCTGAATATGACCATCGAACTGGACGCGATCGACCCCCCTCACGTCGGTGCGCTGATATACCTGCTCGAGGCCGCCACCCTTTACGCCGGCGGTTTCTACCGGGTCAATCCGCTCGACCAGCCCGGCGTCGAGGCTGGCAAGCGAGCCACCTACGCCCTGATGGGACGATCCGGATACGAACAGGAACGGAAGGATATGGAGTCGTTGGAAGCATCGGAAAGGCGCGTCGTTGATATCCCGGTAAATAGATAGACAATTAGCACTACTTTGTTAACACTACTACTTTAAGTATGTTTGTTATGTTACTGCTATTACTGTCATTGCGAGCGAAGCGAAGCAATCTCAAATATTTGTGTTGATTAGATTGCTTCGCTTCGCTCGCAATGACAGTGGTTACTTAACGAAGTAGTGGTAGTTGGTATAGTGTTTGCCGTATAGCGAGCACTCTTAACTCTTAACTTTTAACTCTCAATTTCCGTGGACCTGCTGCTTCTCATAGGAATAACCCTGTTGCTCGGGCAGGTCGGAGCCAAGCTGCTGCGTCAGCTCAAGGTGCCCCAGGTGGTCGGCTATATCCTGATGGGTGTTCTGCTGGGCCGTTCAGTGCTTAACTGGCTGAGACCCGGGACGCTTGAAGGGGTCACCGGCATCGCCCTGGGGCTGATCGGCTTCACCATCGGTTCGCAGCTACGGCTTTTCGACCTGCGCCGTCTGGGGCGCAGCATCCTCTGGATATCTCTTCTGGAGGCGTTTGGAGCCTTCCTGTTGGTGGCACTGGCGGTATGGTTGTTGACCGGGCACCTTTACTACGGGTTGATCTTCGGCGCTCTGGCCTCGGCTACGGCTCCTGCAGCCACAGTGGACGTGCTGCAGGAGTATCGCTGCCGGGGGATCTTCACGACCACCCTGCTGGCGGTAGTCGGCATCGACGATGGCATCGCCATACTGATCTACGGCCTGGCCCTGCCGTTCGCCAAGCTGTTATCCTTTGCCGAAAGCAACGCCTCCCTGACCAGCTCATTACTGATACCGCTGCGTGAGCTGGGTGGAAGCATATTGGTGGGTGCCCTGCTCGGGTTCCTGTTCAGTCGCGGTCTAAGGCTCCTGACCCAGCCCGCCGAGAGGCTGTCGGTCACCCTGGCGGTGGTTCTGATCGCCTGCGGTCTGGCGGCGACCTGGGACCTCTCGCTGATTCTTACTAATATGGTGATCGGGCTGGTGGTGGGCAACCTGGCTCCGGTTCAAGCCAGGAGGCTTGAAGGGGTTGTAACCAGCTTCACTCCACCGGTTTATATCATATTCTTTGCGCTGGTAGGGTCCCGTCTCGACGTTAAGCTTCTGCCGGTAATGGGGGTTCTCGGGGTGGTCTATATCATCTGCCGGGCGGCGGGCAAGTTCGCAGGGTCATATCTGGGGGCAAGGATATCGGCAGCTCCGGCTGCTGTTCGACGTTATCTGGGGCTGGCTCTCTTCTCCCAGGCCGGCGTGGCGATCGGACTGGCCATCGCCGCGGCGGAGGACTTCACCGCTGTCGGCTCGGAAGGCGCGCAGTTCGGCAATCTGGTCATAAACACCATAACCGCCACGACCTTTGTGGTTCAACTGATCGGCCCCACTCTCACCCGAATTGCAGTGTTTAAGGCCGGCGAGGCCAAAGAGCCACCTCGTTAGAATCCCATAATTGGGGAATGTCCGCGCCACCAGTAGATAGCGGTCACGATCCCGAAGTTTTGGGATCGGCCCTGTGCGGGCGCGATAAACCTGTCCCTGCGAAGGCAGGGATCGCGCCCCTACCAGTCATTTCTTTGTCACTCTGTCACTCAGGCACTCAGGCACTTTGTTATAAAATGTTGAGGTAAAGAATGTCCCCCCCCCGATCCAACCGCAACATCATACTTATTTCGGTGGTTGTGGCCGGAGTCGCCCTGTTATACGGCGTCCTGAACTTCCACCGCGCCTTTCCAGAGATCGCCGTCAACTTCAAGGTCTCTCGCTCTGAGGCGCTGCAAACTGCCAGTGACTTCCTCCAGAGCAGGAACCTCGACCTTTCCGGCTACCACGAATCAATTGTATTCACCTATGACGACTGGGCCAAGGTCTATCTCGAGCGAGAACTCGGGGTTGAGCGGACGGTCTCCCTGACCCGCGACAGCATCGACGTCTGGTGGTGGCAGGCCCGCTTCTTCAAACCGCTTGAAAAGCTGGAATACCGTGTCAGTGTTGATCCCTATGGTCGGGTAGTCGGGTTCAGGAGAAGTCTGCTCGAATCAACCCCCGGGCCGGAGCTGGCACCTGAGAACGCCAGCATCCTGGCCGAAGCGTTCATCACAGGTCCTATGGAGATGGCTCTCGAGCAGTGGGAGCATATCGAGGCCAGTTCCATCGACCGTCCGGCCCGCCGCGACCACACCTTCACCTACGAGTTGAAGGGATTTAAGGCCGCAGAGGCTCCCTACCGGATGGAGGTTGGGGTTCAGGGGGCTCAGGTGGGCAGTTTCCTGCGCTTCCTCAAGGTGCCGCAGGAGTGGCGCAGGGATTATGACCGCCAGCGGGCTCAGAACGAACTGTTCCAGAATATCGCCACCTTCCTCGCCTTCCTGATGATCATCGCCGTATTCATCCACTTCTTCCGTAACATCCGCGGTGGTCAGGTTCCCTGGAGGACCCTGCTCTGGTTGGGCGGCATATTGGCGGTGGTGAATTTCATAATGGGGATGAACTCGCTGCCGCTGTCTCTGGCCGGATACGATACCACAGAATCATACAGCGCATTCCTCGGCCAGCAGATACTGTTCTCTGTCATCAACGGACTGATCCAGGGAATGCTGTTGATACTCCTGTTCGGAGCGGGGGAATGGCTTTACCGGCGAGACCATCCCGGCAAGCTGTTCCTGCCGTCGCTCTTGTCCCGCCGCGGCTTCAGAAGCGGGGAATTTATGCAGGCCACGCTGATGGGCTACCTGCTGGCTGCATTCCACGTCGGCTTCTTTGTCTTTTATTATATCGTCGGTAAGAAGATAGGCTTCTGGACGCCGGCGGACGTCAAATACTCCAACGCAGTCTCGACCGCGCTTCCCTGGATATATCCCCTGGCGATCTCGTTAGGGGCAGCGCTTCTGGAGGAGTTCTGGTTTCGTCTCTTCGGCATCTCGTTCTGCAAGCGCCTGTTCAAATCGACGGCGCTGGCGATCATCATACCGGCCTTCATCTGGGGCTTCCTGCACTCGGCCTATCCTCAGCAGCCGGGCTTTGCTCGTGGGATCGAGGTCGGGCTGATCGGAATCGTGGCCGGACTGGTGATGCTGCGGTTCGGCATCTGGGCCACCCTGACATGGCACTTTGTAATAGATGCCATCTTCATCGGTCTGTTCCTGTTCCAGTCGGATAATGCCTACTTCTGGGTATCGGGACTGATTGTGTGCGGCGGGCTGGCCGTTCCGGCGATTGTGGCGGGAGTTCAATACCTGCGCAGAAAGGGGTTCGAACCGATCGATGACATCGCCAACCGGGCTATCGAGAGCCCTCCGCGGCGTCAACCTCCTGAAGAGCACCCCGCAGCGCCGGAGATCCCTGAGGTTGCGGTCGAGCCGCCGGAATATAAACCGCTTTCCGTCGGTATCAGAAAGATCGCTCTGCTGGTCGGCGCAGCCGGAATAATTATCGCTCTGCTGCCGGGACCGCGAAGGTTCGGCGAAGATTTCAGTGTCCAATATAACCGTGAGAAGGCGATCGAGGTCGCCGGCAGAGCCATACATGAGCGGTATGGCGTCGACCCCGCTGAATACAAGGTTGCGGCGATCACCAGTGCCTCCTTGCGCGCAGTTAGAGAGAAACCTCTCACCGGGCTCTCGTATGTTAAACGCCACGGCTCCCTGTCCGATGCCGAACGGATATTCCTGAGCCCGAAGGGGATCAACCATATGAACTGGCTGGTCTCCTTCAAGAAGGAGCTGGACCCGGAGAGCTATAAGGTCAACATTGATCTGGCATCGGGACATGTCTTCACCATACATACAATGGCGGACACCGCGGCCGGAGCCCAGCTTGACCCGGACTCAGCACGAGTGCTGGCCACGGCAGCCTTCCAGGAGACGGAGCCGGAACCTGATAGATATCACACGATCGAGGAGAGGAGCAAAAAGAGGGATAACCGCATCGACCACTACTTCACCTATGAGACGATCGACCCGGTGATAGGTGATGCTCACTTCAGGCGGAACATCAGCGTCAAGGGCGGTGAGGTCGAGACGGACGGGCGCTGGTTCAAGCTGCCTGAGGAGTGGACCCGGCACGAGAAGGCGAAGACGCTGCGCTGGGTGTTGGTGCTCGCGCTGTCCATCGGGCTGATGTTGAGCGGTATCATAGTGGCTCTGATCTCGTTCGGCAAGCGGGTGGCGAGGCGTGAGCTTCGTTGGAAGGCGGGGCTTATAGCCGGTGGAATAGTTCTTGCTCTTTCGCTGCTCAGTCATTGGAACGACTGGGCGACGGTCTGGTGGGGTTATCGAACCAGCCAGCCTGCAGCCAATTTCATCATCACACAGTTTATCGGTGCCACAATAGCGATAATATTTTCTGCGCTTTTTGTGGTCGTGGTGGTGGCTCTGACTGAGTCGCTGGTCAGGGAACACTATGGGAGGTCGCCCTGGCTGGGGCTGGGGGGCGCAAGTCGTCGTGCCGCCGAGGATGGGGTGGTGAACGTCATCTGCCTCATAGGGATAGCCGCCGGGGTCGGCTGGTTGTTCGGGGCGCTGTCTGGATGGTTCAATCTGCCGGTGCATTCGTTTTCGATCCGGATTCCAGGGACTCTCGTCGCCTACCTGCCGTGGTTCGGAGAGCTGTCGAGCGAGGTGTTGCGAGCGATTATAATGGGCTCGTTGATTATGGCGGCCTTCATCCTGTTGGATGACGGGGTCAAACGTGGGTGGCTCAGGTGGCTGATACTGCTGGCGGTCGCGGTGGTGGTGGCTGGAGGAGTCACCAATCCCACTATCGGCAATCTGACCGGCAGTGAGTTCCTATGGCAGCTGGCCCGAGCAATGGTGGTCATCAGCATCTTCTACCTGATCATGCGGAACTGGGTGGCTGGAAGGCTCTGGGCGCTGATGGCGGCGCTGCTGCTCGGCAGTCTGATAAAGTCAGGTGTGACCTTCCTCGGATGGGGGATCTCGCCCTTCAGTTCGCAGGGATGGACGCTGTTGATCCTTGCGGCGGCAATGTCGTTATGGCTGCTGCTGCGGGCGTTCAGGCAATAAACAATAAATATGGGGCGTCCGGCAGCCTGCCCTGGCAATTAGTAAGCCAGGGCTGCCGGAGCGTGCGCCCTTATTGACCTGGCTCTGGTAGGCCGGACACTCCTGTCCGGTCATATTAAGGGGGGCATTTTATAGTTGACAGTCACTAAAGACAGCTCCTGCTTATTCCCCCCTTCTACTTAAGGAGGGAATAAAAGGGGGCTGCGTTCTTATCTCATAATGTAGACTATAGATACAATATTACATGCAAACAATCACCCCCCCTTACTCCCCCCCTGCAATGGCGGGGGGGGTGATCAGGGAAATGTCTGTTATTAAGAGGTGCAATTTAATCTTGTATTATGATTAATGTCGACTGGGTGGCCTGTCCAGCGAGCTGGACAGGTTTATCATATCG
>MWJR01000052.1 GCA_002127415.1 Calditrichaeota bacterium AABM5.125.24 | reverse complement strand
GTCCTGGAAATATCCATTGCTAACCTCCCGGATCACTTGACAGAAATAACTGCCTATCTCTCTGATATTCCATAATATAAAACCGGGAAGACCGCCTGTCAAGCGACCTCCCCGGATGCACTCCGGTTGTGGCGATGTTGAACATCGCCCTTACAACAGATGAAACCCGGCCAGCAAGCTGACCGGGCCACCCGACATTGATGAAGAGAAACCCGGCCAGCAAGCTGACCGGGCCACCCGATATTTAGAGTAGCGCGGACACTCCTGTCCGCGTTCATCCACAGGATGAAAAGAGAAACCCGGCCAGCAATCCCCACCTTCGCGGGGACAAGGCTGACCGGGCCACCCTTCCAGTATGATATAACATATTGCGGATTACCTCATTGACAGCGTTACAGTCCGGTAGGTCACGGTCACATGTTCGACCGGCTGGCGGGTCTGAAGCTGGAGGTAATAGAGGTCGCCCGGCGTGTCAATATCGAGGACACCGTCAAACGGTTCAGGCGGCTCCCACCGGATAAGCTCCAGGTCGTCGGCCCACAGCAGCGCCTCCCCGAATGCAGGGGCGTAGAGCTGGCAGCGGATATCAATAAAGCTGGTTTGCGCCGGCACCTCGAGCAGCTCCCAGACATAGGTCCAGTCATGATCACCCTGGAGCCAGCCCTCGACCACCTGTGTTCCCAGAATCCACCGGGGATCGTTACTGTAGCGGAAGCGGAAATACCTGGCCGTTATCCCTCCATTCCCGGCGTTGACGGTTCGAAGCCAGCCGCACAGCGTCAGGCGGTATTCCGCCGGATTTATCACAGGAATGCGCTGCTTCAGATTGGTTATTATGTCCCTCATCCCGGCCGTGCGGTTCAGCCGCGAGGAAAATTGCCCCCTGTGCACATACTCCTGGTCAGGTCTCTCCCAGTCTGAGTTATAGTTCCACACCGAGGCCCCCTCCTGCTCCATATTCCCGGCCAGCAGTATCTCCCGCCCCAACGACACCTCCCAATCAGCGTCCTCCACCCGCGGGTCTATGGACACGATGCGGGTTGGGAAGCCCCCGCCGTCAAGCCGCAACGGTTCCGAACAGTAAACACTATCGGTCTCTAAATATCGCATACGACCGTGAACCCGGTATTCGGACTGCCGCTCTACCAGTTGCCGCGGGTCGAGGGCAATCGAAGCGGTCGAACGGTCTTCCACCGGCGCCAGGTAACAGTCCAGCTCCCGCGAGTAGCCCGCCAGTCGGTTCAGTATCTTTTGCCCCAGTGCGCCGATCGCCGGCGTCGGCAGATAGCCGTCGATGAAGATCGGTTGGACCCAGGCGCGCTGCAGGCCGTTCCGGTTAAGTTCAACCCAGACTGTGGCTGATACCCAGGTCTCCCACATATTCTGGTCAAAGACGAAGTTGCCAAGCGAGTGGGCAATGAGGGCTCCGTCATATATCTCGAACCCCTGCAGGACGTGAGGATGATGCGCAACCACGATGTCAACGCCGAGGTCGATAGCCAGGTGTTCGAGCTCGCGGGTGGCCGAGTCACGCTCGGCAGTGAAGATCATCCACTCCTCAGGATCCATCGCCAGAGGGTCGTCCGGGTCGAAATCGAAGGGGACATCCGAGTATTCCACGCCGCCATGCACGCCGATGATCAGAACATCACACTGTTCGGCCGCGTCAGGAATGTTCTCGATGAGGTTGTCAACCGAGAAGTAGGCGAAGCCGTATTTGTCGTAACCTGCGTCCATAAAGGGCCGGTTGTTGTAATCACGGCCGGTCCTGTTGCAGAATCCCATGAATCCGACCCTGATCCCGTCGATGGTGTGGAAGACCGGCCGGAGCGCCTCATATTTGTTGAAACCCGCTCCGCAGTGGTCGATACCGGCTGCATCCAGCACCTCCGTTGTCTCCTCGAAGCCCCTCCTCCCGAAATCGACCAGGTGGTTGTTGGCGAGTGAGACCACGTCTGCCCCGGCATAGACCAGTCCGGCGACATACTCCGGTCGGCCACGGAAGACGTAGTCCTTGGTCGGATGAGGCTCACCCTCATCGGTCAGAGGACATTCCAGATTGAACATCATCAGGTCAGCCGGTTCGAGGCTCTCGAGGATTCGCCCGAAGACCGCCTCCGGACCATTTTCCTCTATAAACGGCTCCAGGCGCCGGGCCAGCATCACGTCCCCGGTTAAGCAGACGGTCAGGTTCGCATACTGGTCCAATCGACCGATCTGGATGACGTCAGTGTCATAACCGATCAGCCCTTCGATCCCGGCAGCCGTCAGCCCTACCGTATATACCCCGTCACTACGGTAGGCATAGCGCAGGTTCTGTCGAACGCTGGTGCCGCCGTCCCCGAAATCCCACAGGAAAGTGAGCTCGTCCTGGGCACGGTTGAACACGTATGCCGAGAAATCCACCACCCTCCCCGAGGCCTCGACCGCCGGATCGACCCGCCAGCGTATCCTCGGCGCCGGTTCAGGTGGGATGGTGCCAGTGATGTCAATCAGCTCGTCGAAATAGACCCAGGCCGGAGGGTCGGTGGTGTCGTTGTCGTTGATGAAGAACAGCTCGTTAATCGTGGGCAGGTAACCATAGCGCATTCCCCAGTCGTAGCCGAGGTCAAGGAGATAAACGTTCCACTGACCGCGATCGCGTGATTCCTGGTTGACGACCACCCACTGTGCATCCCAGATCAACTCCTGACCGTGGAAGGCATAGAAGAGTCTCTCCTGGCCGTCGCCCAGGCCAAACGCCTGCAGCTCGCCCAGGGTGTCGCCGTCAATCGACAGGATTCCGATAGACCAGACCGTATTTTCGGCCATTTCCGTCTCCTGGAACTCCATCCGCTTCCAGGTGTTGCCGGATAGCTTCAGCGAACGTTCGGATGGCGGCAGAGCCTCCTCGTCGGTAACCTCCCAGGCGTCAGGGTCGGCGTCCTCCTCCTCACTGTAGGAAAGCAACTCGAAGTCGCCCTCCTCAAAGTCGAGTAGAACCTCGATGCTGTCGCGGTGGATGGACCTGGATCGGCGAAGCACCTCGGATCTGCCTGCATAAAGCGCTTTAACACAGTAGAAGCCGCATCCGATATCCAGAGCGCCCCGATGTCTAAACCGCTCAGATACGGTAAAGGCGAGGAATTGAAGGTTGGAAGGGTCGCGGCCCATAAAGACCAGGTAACCGGTCAGGCCCGGGCCACCGGTGGGATGGCGACGAAGTGATGCGTTCCAGGTCAGGTATATGGCATCATCAACCTGACGGAGGCGCAGACCTTCCGCCGGGAGGGTGTCCGGGGCGACCGGGACAGCACTGTTTATCTGAAGAGAGGTGACCCGTTCGTCAGCATATTCGGCGCTTGCAAGGCAGACCAGACTGAACGTCAGGATCAGCGCCACGGTGGTGGAACGCATTACTTGACTCCGGCCAAAGTAATATGACCTCCTAATATACCTTACTGAACCTTAATGAGTCAACCCACTTGCCCCCAATATCTATCCCCCTATTACAGGAGTTGGATGAGGAAGGAACATAGAAACAGAAGCCCTGACGAGAACCGCCAGGGCTTCCTTCCGTTATATTATTTGAATCTGGTTGGTAGGGGCGCGATCCCTGCTCCTGTCCCTGCGTAAGCAGGGATTCGCAGGGACAAGCTTATCGCGCCCGTAAAGAGGGCGCCATAAATGCCGCCACTTCCGGAGCTGAATTCCAGCCGATCTCACCCGTCCTCAATCTTCTTAGCCGAACGGTCGCGAAAGATCAAAGACAGGGCCACGGATCCCGTCAGGCACAGCACTACCACCCCCAGCGATATACGCTCGTCAAACTCAACCAGGTGAATAGTCAGCATCTTAAGCCCCACGAAGGCCAGAATAACAGCCACTCCATATTTGAGGAGCCCGAACATCCGTTCCGCCCTTGCCAGCAGGAAATACAGCGACCTGAGCCCCAGGATGGCGAACATATTGGCGAAGAAGATGATGAACGGTTCTCGGGTGATGGCGAAGGCGGCAGGTATGGAATCCACAGCGAATATAATATCTGAGCTCTCGATGGCCACCAGCACCAGCAGCATCGGGGTAGCTATAATCTTACCCTGACGTCGGATCCAGAAGAGGTCCTTAACGAAATCGGGGGTTAGCGGGAAACGACGGCGAACGAACCTTACCAGCGGGTGGTCGCTAACATCCTTCTTAGCCTCGATATGGAAGGCCATTCGATAGGAGCTGTAGATGAGAAAGGCACCGAACAGATACAGGATCGGCTCAAACATGCCGACCAGCGTCACCCCGATCAGGATGAACCCAAGCCGCATCACTATCGCGCCGATGATGCCCCACTTAAGGGCTCTGAACTGGCGGTGCGGATCCACCCCGAAGGATTTGAATATCATCAGGAAGACAAACAGGTTGTCGAGTGACAGCGACCATTCAATAGCATAACAGGTCAGGAACTCGACACCCCGCTGCGGCCCGCAGAATCGAAAAATCCCCCAGGCGAAGGCCATCGCCGACAGGATCCAGAACAGGACCCAGACCAGAGAGCGCTTGGCTCCCATTCAGAGATGAAGGGAAAAAGGCGAAAAGTAAAAGTAATCCGGCAAATCAGAGATAAACATATTCTCCATTAACTTTTACCTTTCACCTTTCCCCTTCCCCCTTGTTTATCTTCAGCCGCTCTCAGTCTGAGGTTCCGACTGCTCAGGTTCCGGTAGGTGAGATAGTGGTTTAGGTTTGTAAAGAATAGCCAGTAAAAAACCGAAGATCAGGAACTGCACAATTCCGCCGATCAGCCAGCCGATGTCTATGGCCTTGACATATGGGCAGTAGACCACACAAATACAGAATTGAGGCACCTTGATGAGCAACCCTATCAGCAGCCCGAACCCCAGCCCTTCCTGGATGGCGTAAGTCTTAGCCATCCTGACATAGACATATCCCAGAAGAAAGCCGAATACCAGCGCATTAACATATACCAACCAATTCCAACTGGCAATATGCTCCGGTGTCTCAAATGCAGCCGCGCACATCTCATATGCACCAGCCAGAATAAGCCCGTTCAGGATCCAATCGGTGACAAGGACGGCTATGGCGACCACGATGCTGGCGATGATGTAACGCCCAACGTTCATCTCAACCTCCCGCTATGGTGGTGATTGAAACAGCACCGGACCCGTGGTTCCGGCGCATCTATTTCAGACTGGACCGGCTAATCCCTGATCACGGTAGTTCATCCAACCGGTCAAATACCGGCGCATGCGGACTGACCTGTCGGCATTCAATATGACTGCGCCGCGCGCTGCTATGTTAAATAATTTTGACCGTATTTCAAAGTGTTAAACACTGATTTTCAGTGCCTGAGTGCCTAAGTTCCTGAGTGCCTGAGTATTCAGGATCCGGATGCCTTGAAACTGGTGGTCCGCGCGCCGGTTGACGGATCACCTGACACTTGAGCCGTCGTCTTTCCTCATTTCTTCCCGAAGAATCTCCCCTCCCGGCCCGTAGCGGTGCTCGAACAGCCTGCCCCACTTGCTGCTCCTGAAGGTCCGCAGTGCTGGTCCGCTGCACAGCGGATACCAGATGAAGTCGTGATAGATATACGAAGCGAGGATGAACAGATTCACGAGAGGGGTGTGAAAGAACATCTTCTGGATCTGTTTCAGCGGGCCGAACCACAGGAGATCACCTCCCAGGCTGGCGAGATTGTCACCCACGGAGAAGTTCCAGCTCTCGCCTGAGATGTCGTCGCCGAGCAGCTCGATCTCGCGCGTATCACCGGTCCCCAGCCCCAGGTCGTGCGCGATCCTGATATATTCTATGTTGAACGGGTCAAATCCCATCAACCTGGCGGCAACCGCATCGATGGCCACCTGATCCGCTGAAGCGAGGATGATGTCCTTCTCCACCGGACGCATAGTTCGCGGGCCGGGGCCGTCGCCGGCGTAGGTGCCGTCCATCAGGGCGAAGATCCCGGTGTGTATCTCCTTCTGCACGATCAGCAGATCCACCAGGGTCCGGTGTATCACGCTGTGAGAGTAGTGACGGCGGTTGTTGAGCAGACCGCCGAAGGCGTTCTTCATCGCGCCGGTGGTGGTGGTGTAGATATGGCATTTTACGGTGGGCAGGTGGATGATGTTGGTCCCCTGAAACTGAGTCGGGATGAAGATACCACTGGGGTAGATATGGTTGAGGGCGGGGGTATCGCCGCGCGGGAGGTATCTCTCCCAGGTTATCTCATCGGTTCTGAAGTTACGCAGTTGCGGTATGCCGTAGTGGCTGTAGATGGGCTGTAGATGATTCAGCCGCTGTCCTCTGCCCGAGCGGGTGACCACCGTCTGGTTGTGAACTGCTACCAGATCGTCGACCCCCCCCTTCTGCAGCGCCAGGATGGCCCCTTCGAGCTGCCAGGGGGTCGTATTGGCCGCCGGAAAGAACAGATGCCAGGATATGTTGTCCTTCAGGATGGTGCGGGCGGATGGATCAAGGGCTCGCCCAAGCCCGGCAAGCTCCATCACCCGCTCAATGTCCTGCAGGACCGTATCGGGTTTGGTCCTGACCGCTGCAACGCGGCTACGCGTCATTTAACAACCACGCCTTCATGACGCAGCAGCCATCGCTTGAGCTCCAGCCCGCCTCCATATCCTCCGAGTCCGCCATCCGCCGCAATAACCCGGTGACAGGGGATCAATATCGGCAGCGGATTGGCCGCCATCGCCGCGGCAACGGCCCTGGCGGCACCAGGCCTGTCAATCCGCTTTGCCAACTCACCGTAGCTGACGGTAGAACCGAACGGTATCCGGGCGGCCGCCTGCCACACTTTCCGTTGAAATGTGCTTCCCTCAGGTATGAATCCTCCGACCCAGCTTACCGGCACACCATTAAAGTAACGCTCAAGGAAAACAGCGGTTTCTCTAAGTATAGGTTCATAATCCAGATGATGTAATCTCACTCCCGACTCATCTTCCTGCAGCCTCGCACCGGGCAGACAGACCCGGATC
>MWJR01000127.1 GCA_002127415.1 Calditrichaeota bacterium AABM5.125.24 | reverse complement strand
CTCCTGATCGGGGTGGCGGGGCTGCTGGCGGTGGGGTGGTCGCTGGGGCCGTTTCTGTATATGACTGCTGTGAGCCTGTCGGGCAGCGTCGATTTTGCGGCGGTTGCAGCTCCCGGAGGCTATACCCTGGACAACTATCACACGATACTGGCCGGTAAGACCCTGCACTTCCTGGATTACCTGCGCAACAGCATATTAATATCGGCCGCCAGCGCCCTGGGAGCGGTGCTCATAGCGGGCCTGGCGGCATACGCCCTGACCCGGCTGCCGCTGCCTGGAACGGATTATATCCTGTTCGCGGTCCTGGCGCTGTCGATGCTGCCACCCATCAGCATAATCGGCTATCTGTTCAGACTGATGACAGGTCTTGGCTGGATAAACACATACCCGGCGCTGATACTGCCCTATATCGGCTGGACAGTGCCGCTGTCGCTGTGGATACTGGTCAGCTACTTCAGGCAGGTGCCGCGCGAGCTCGACCGTGCAGCGATGGTTGACGGTTGCAGTCACTGGCAGACGCTGTGGCGGGTGATATTCCCGGTGGTGCTGCCGGCGCTGTTCTCGACCGCGATACTGGCGTTCATCTTTGCCTTCAACGAGTTTCTGTTCGCACTGATGCTGACCACCGACCATCAGGCTCGCACCGTGCCGGTGGGGATAGCCCTGTTCCAGGGCGCGCACGGACTGACCCCCTGGGGGCAGATAATGGCTGCGTCGGTGGTGGCGACGCTGCCGGTGGTGGTCATCACCCTGGTCTTTCAGCGACACATCATCCAGGGGCTCACCAGAGGGGCGGTCAGAGGATGAAGGTTCGACTCGTTAATCTGAGCCGTGCCTTCAGGTCGGCGCGGGGATATGTCAGGGCGCTCGACAGGGTGTTCATTGACATCCAGGACGGTGAATACTTTGTGCTGCTGGGCCCGAGCGGCTGCGGCAAAAGCACCCTGCTGAACCTGGTCGCCGGGCTCGACAGGCCGACCGCCGGGGAGGTCTGGTTCGGCGACCGGCTGGTGTCTTCCCGCGAGCAGGGGGTCTTCACCGGGCCGCGCGAGCGCAACGTGGCGATGGTGTTCCAGAGTTACGCGCTGTATCCACACCTGACCGCCTTCGAGAATATCGCCTTTCCGCTGCGGGTGGGCAGGGAGCGGAATGATAAGATACAACAGGCGGTGTCCAGGGTGGCGCGGATGCTGGAGATTGAGGAGGTTCTTACAGCCAGGCCGGTGGAGCTTTCCGGCGGACAGCGTCAGCGTGTGGCCATAGCCAGGGCGGTGGTGCGGGAGCCGAATGTGCTGCTGCTCGACGAACCGCTGTCCAATCTGGATGCTCAGTTGCGGGTGCGAGCCCGGTTCGAACTGAAGGCGCTGCAGCGACGACTGGCCACCACCACCATCTACGTGACCCACGACCAGGTCGAGGCAATGGCACTGGGGGACCGTATCGCTGTGCTGAATGAGGGTCGCATCGAACAGGTAGGCACACCACACGAGCTGTATCATCAGCCGGTCAATACGTTCGTGGCAACCTTCATCGGGTCACCGCCGATGAACCTGTTGCGGGGAACCCTGGGGACTGATAATGGTAAATACTGTCTGATGCTGGAAGGCTCGGTGAAGGTGGCTCTGCCGGAGGATAAGGTTCGAGGGTTGGGTGTTAAGCCCGGAGAGGGGTGTATTTACGGGATAAGACCGGAGGATATTGTGGTCTCCGGGAAGGAAACCTCAATCGACCAAACCCACCAAGGAGAGGATAGACATCAGGTGAGGGCACCTGACACCACATTAAAAGTCAGGATTGAGGCGGTTGAACCGGTGGGGAAGGAGGTGCTGCTGCGGTTTGAACTGGGGGGACAGGCGGTGGCGGCGCTGACGGAGGATGAGGGGTATAAGGCCGGGGAGACCGTTACCATTCAGTTTGATTGGGGGTGGGGGCATCTGTTTGCCTGGTGAAACAAGGGTTGCGGATTGAAACCCGGCGAGCAAGCTCGCCGGGCCACCCGTCCGTTTCGGGCGTCATAAGCTTGTCCCTTCGAAAGCAGGGATCGCGCCCCTACGCGTAAAGGAGATGGTATGGACTATAGAGAATTCGATAGACTGGTGGCGGAGAGCCGTTCGACGCGGCGATTCAAGACCCGGATGCCGGTTGAAACCGCCACCCTTCGCGAACTGGTGGGACTGGCACGCCTGACACCATCGGCGCGGAACCTGCAGCCACTGAAGTATGTCCCGGTCAACGAACCATCCACCAAGGCGGAGCTGTTCGCCTGCCTGGAATGGGCACGGGCGCTGAAGGACTGGGAGGGACCGGCTGATGATGAGCGTCCTGCGGCCTATATCATAATCTTAGGCGACACCAAGATACGCGACCAGTTCGGCTGCGACCACGGGATTGCGGCCCAGACGATGATGCTCGGCGCGAGGGCACGGGGTCTCGGCGGGTGCATCATCGCCTCCATCGACCGGGACCGGCTGCGCAACCGGCTGGACATCGACCATCGCTACGAGATCCTGCTGGTGCTGGTCCTGGGCGTGCCGGATGAGACCGTCAAGATAGAGACGCTGGCGCCGGACAGCGACGCGCTCTACCGGCGCGATCCCGAAGGGGGTCATCACGTCGCCAAACGTCCCCTGGAGGAGCTGGTGCTGAAGGAGTTTGTGGTTTAAGGGCCGGACACACAGGCTGAAGGTCTAATTATTCCAATGCAAGAGCGTTGAAAAGTTAGATAAACAGCGAATAGGACACGATAAACCTGTCCCTGCGAAAGCAGGGATCGCGCCCCTACCATAACTCGACAGATAAACAGATGAAACCCGGCGAGCAAGCTCGCCGGGCCACCCGTCGGAGGCTTTGGGCCTCAGGCTTTGGGCTTCGGGATTCGGGTGCGATAAGCTTGTCCCTGCGAAAGCAGGGATGCCGCCCCTACCAACCGGCCATAACCCAACCTACAACCCATCACTACTTTAAGAAAAATTCGATAAGAGGTTCGGGAAAAGCTAAAGTTCCGGCGCTGCAATCCCGATATAAGAGATAGAGGGAAGACTTTCAACTCGGGGATTTTTAGCATCACGCGGAGACGCAGAGACGCAGAGAAGCGGGATTGGTTCTACCGGCACATAGTTTGCTGAATGAGGATGTGGTGGGGGATATTTTGCCGGTTTGTTCGCCCACGAGGCTATTGTTTTGCTGTCAGGTGGGGGCAACTGACGACACACAAAGAAGGGAGATCTGTGCCCAGAGTCCTGTTCTACTTCTTCAAGAATGTTCACGCGCCGGTGATGCTGCCGGTCTATGAGGAGCTCAGGCGGGATCCGCGGCTTGAAATCGGGTTCTGCCTCCCGTTTGAGGGATATGACCGCACGCTCAGGGCCGGTTATCACGAGGATGAAGAGGCGCTTCTTCATTCGTATCCGGTGCAGGACGTCAGTCGGCCGGAAGATTTCAGGTCTGACGTTGTGTTCATCGCCGACGCGGTCACTCACATGGTTCAGGGCTGCGGGAAAATCATCAACGTGGGGCACGGCCTGCTGAGTAAGGGGCAGTATTTCACCGACACCGACTTCATCCACCGGGAGAACCTGGAAGACCTGCTGATAGTCCCCGGACAATTCCATAAGCAGGCCATCGACCACAGCGGCCTGGTGTTCATACCGGTCGAAGCGGCCGGATACCCCAAGCTCGACCGGTTGTTTGGGCCGGAGGCCCCCTCGCGGGATGAACTGTGCCGGAGAGCGGGGCTGGATCCATCCAGGAAGATCATCCTCTACGCACCCACCTTCAATATGGCGCTGAGCGCCATCCCGATACTGTGGACCAGGATCCGGGAGTTGGCTTCGCCTGACAGGTATCTGCTGATCAAGCTGCACGGCAGCGCCCTGCCGGAGTTCATAGAAGGACATCAGGAGCTGGCGGCGCAAAGTGATAACATACGCTTTGTGGCAGACCCCGATATCACGCTGTATCTGCAGATGGCGGATGTGATGGTGTCGGACGTCAGCAGCGCTTCGCTGGAGTTCGCCCTGCTCGATAAGCCGGTGGTGCTCTTCAACAATCCGAATAAGAGAGAATACCGGAACTACGACCCCCGGGATATTGAATACGCCTGGCGTGACATCGGGATTCAGGCGAGCAGTCTGGAAGAGACCAGGCGCGCCGTGGATAGGAGCCTGGAGCACCCCGAGGAGCTCGCCCCCCGGCGCCATCACTACATCGAGAAGCTGGGCATCAGGCTGGACGGCAGGGCCTCGAAGCGGGTGGCAGGCCTTATGTGGGAGCTGCTGGAGAACCACCCGAAGACGCACCGCAACGAGACGGTGACGGTGGTGTTGACCAACCTGCCGGTGGGAAGAGAAGGGTTGCCTGAGACCGTAAAAATGATACGGTCGAGCGGTGGCGAATGGACCAATATTCTGGCTGTGGATGCAGGTTTATCGCCCGGTGAGGGGGAAGAGGTATCGGTGGAGGGCTCTGAACCGTGCCTGGTAGTCTCCCCCGCCGAGCTGCCAGACATCTTGAAGGATGCGGCTTTCATAGCGGTGCTTCCGGTGGGAACAGAGGGGTGGGAACGGTGGCTTTTTCGGCTGGTGAACCACCTGCGCCGGGAGCGGTCGGTTGAGGCGGTGGCGCCGCTGACGCCCGACGGGTCGCCGGTTCAACATCCGCGACGGTATTTCGATATCTACGGCGGGCAGCTTCCACCGCCGTTGGAGCTGGACCGGAAGTCAAAGGCTGCATTAGTTGCCAGGAGTCTGCCGCTGAACGAGGCACCGCGACGGGAGCTCGGCGTTGTGCGCGGCGGGAGTCCAGCCGCTGAAGCACTGATGGCAATGCTCAACGGAGAGAAGGTCAATCCCCTCCTCAAGGGAAGGCTGGCGCTGGATGTTGTGCTCCAGGTGAAGAAGATGGAGATCGTGCAGAACGCCGCCGTTGGGGATAACTCCCGGTTGGAACAGCGGATACGGGAGCTGTCCACCCGCATAGGCTCGATTGTGCCTGAAGAGGCCGATGGTCAACGCGCCAGGCGACTGGAGGCTGAGTCGCAACTTGGTCGGGCGAGATACTACATCGGACGTCAGAAGTGGGACAGGGCGCTGGAGCATGCCACCGCAGCGCTGAAGAGCGACCCGAATTGCCGGGGAGCGCAGTCTATAGCCCAAAAACTGCAACGCTCCGCAGCAGGGGTTACCTGAAGGATATAAATGAACAGGCTTCCAAACATCACAAACAGCGTTTCGGGCGACGTAATAATAGTCGGCGCCGGGAACTGGGGCACCACACTGTCGATCCTGATATCGCCTCACCGACACACACGGCTCTGGACGCGCACCATCAGCCATTCCGATCAGATACGTAAAGACAGCGAAAACAGGCGGTATCTGCCGGGCATCGGGCTGCCCTCTGAACTGGTGGTTGAACCGTTCGGCGCGTCACGCATAGGCACGAACGACCTTGTGATAATAGCTGTGCCATCACATAGGGTCAGGCCGATGTCCGAGAAGCTGGCGCCGTTGATGTCGGGTCAGATCATAGTGAACAGCGCCAAGGGCTTCGAGCACCACACGATGAAGACGCTGTCGCAGGTCATCGGGGAGCTCGTTGCGGGCTCTCCACTGGTGGTCTGGTCAGGCCCCAATATCGCCCGTGAGCTGGCGCTGGGGAAGCCGGGTCGTGCGGTTCTCGCCGGCCGGGATATGTCGGTGCTTTCACGCGCAGCCCGGATGCTGCGCAATGACCGGATCAGCTTCGAGATCAGCCGCGACGTGCGCGGGGTCGAGCTGTGCGGTTCGCTGAAGGGGATCCTGGCCATCACCATCGGGCTGGCCGACGGTCTGGAGTTAGGCGACAACTTCGTGGGACTGCTGCTGTCTTACGGCCTCCGGGAGTTTGTGGCCATCGCTGAATTTATGGGTATCCCCGGTGACACCATCTACGGTATCGCCGGTCTGGGGGACTGTGTCACTTCGAGCCTCAGTCCGCACGGCCGCAATCGCTGTTTCGGCAGGCTTATCGGGCAGGGTATGCCTCCTGAAAAGGCCATCGGCGAGGTGGGGATGGTGGTTGAGGGGGTTCAGATGCTCCAGACCATCACCGAGCTGGAAGACCTCAAGGTGCCGATACCGCTGTTCAGCGCCGTCAAGCAGATAGTCTTCAACCCCGACGGCAACGTCCGCGAACTGCTGGTGGATACGGTAATGCAATATCAGACCCGGCCGACCCGCAGAATCTATTCGATGGAGGGGATTGGATGATTTCGGATTTAGGATTTCGGATTTCGGATCTGAAGAGGGCGGTCATCCTGGCGGCCGGTATGGGCAGGCGGCTCGGTGATGCTGCAGAAGGGCGCCCCAAATGCCTGGTTCAGGTGAGTGGACGGACGATACTGTCGCACCAGCTTAAGACCCTGATCAGGGCCGGGATAAAGCGGTTCGTGGTAGTGGTCGGATACCGGGCCGGGGACGTCATCGCTGAAGCCAAGCGTCTGGTGGGAGAGAGCGCAACGATCGTCTTCAATCCCTGGTTCAACAAGACCAACACCGCTTACTCGCTGTGGCTGGCCAGCCGGAATCTGAAGGGTGGGTATTACTACCTGAACGGGGATGTTCTGTTCTCCAGCGAGGTGATCGGCCGTCTGAGTGGAGCGCCGTCTTCGGCCCTGGCCGTGGAGACCAAGCTGTGCGGCGAGGAGGAGGTGAAGGTGGTGTGCCGGAACGGACGTGTCACGCGGATCGGCAAAGGCATCAATGGTGAGGCGGCGGCAGGGGAGTTCATCGGGATAGCCAGGTTCGACGATAATATCGCTGAGGCCTTGCACAGGTCGCTCGGTCTGGTCGTCAACGGCGCGGGAGACCGGATGGCCTACTTTGAGGAGGGGCTGAGTCCTCTTCTGGCTTCGCACTTTGTCGCACCCGTGGACGTCAGCGACCTGCCTGCAGTTGAGATAGATTTTCCTGAAGATCTCACCTTCGCCAGGGAGGTTGTGCTGCCACAGATAACAAAGCTCGAGCTGGTGTTGTGATCGATTATTAAGGGGTGCAGGTAATAGCGGACACTTTCAGACCCCCCCTTACTCCCCCCCTGCAATAGCAGGGGGGGAAC